>RFPC01000007.1 GCA_009926305.1 bacterium | reverse complement strand
AGATGTGTATAAGAGACAGTCATATCAGCGAGGAGAATCAGAACTATTGAGGGAGGAATGATCTGACCAAGTGTTCCAGCAGCACAGATCGTTCCGGCGGCAAGGCTTGGGTGGTATCCTCTCTTTAATAATACTGGGAGAGAAAGGGCTCCCATCGTTACAACTGTAGCCCCGACTATCCCAGTACTTGCCGCGAGGAGTGCGCCAACGAGCACTATTCCGTAGAGGAGACCTCCTTTTAGTCGAGAAAATAACCTTTCCATGGTTTCTAGCAGTTCTTCTGCTATCTGCGAGTACTCGAGGGTGATACCCATGAAGATAAACAAGGGAACTGCTATGAGAGTTACATTTTCAATCACTCCAAAAATTTTTGATGAAATAAATCCAAAATCGGAGAGCGAGAAAATATCCAGCCAGAAATGGCCTAGTAATCCAAAGAGCAGACCCACGCCACTTAAAACAAATGCGACGGGAAATCCCGAAAGTATCCCGATAAATAGGACAGGAAACATAAGCAGAGGAAAGAACTCTTCAATACTGAAACTCATAGCGTTTAATCCAGCCACTGTGTGTTCGTCGAGCAGGCTTCTCGAAGAGTTGGTATCATGCACAGCAGGAGGAGAGCGAATGATTGAAGAGCGAGTAGAATCATTCCGACGGGGAATGCACATTTAATAATCCAACGCGCTTCTAGTCCACCTGCATCCGAGGAGCTTTCTCCTAAAAGCACAGTGGCTCTTAGGAAGTTCTCCAGAGTATTTGCGATCGGGAATATCGCTGAGTCTATCCCAAATAACATTTCACTATAAAATGAGGGGGGTGTGGGAGTGGTGTAGTTTCTAGCAGTCATAACATCGTCGATTCCAAATGAAGCGAGAGTAAGAGCAAGTGGTATTAAACATAAAAATCCAGTGATATGGATTACGTTTTTGATTCTTGAACTGAAGGTGGTGCTCAGAATATCTACACGAACATGCTGATTCATCTGAAGCGTGTGAGCTATGCTGAGAGTGATGATAAAACCAAACAGATGCCACTGAAGTTCTTGTAAGGCTATTGAGTTTACTTGAAAAAAATATCGGCTGATGACTTGTTGAAGAGTGAGGAGCACTAAGAGAGGTACGAGTAGCATGGCAAATGTGAACGCGGATGCAGAGAGTTTCGATATTCCTCTAATGCATGTTGCAAGTAGTGTCATCATATTCAGAATTATTAGAGCTTAGTGAGAGGACAATTTAGTCACAGAGTAGCAGTCTTGATAATTCTTTTGAAAGGCTAATAGAGAGCTTCGTACCTTCTCAGCCATCGGATCTCTCGCAGCAACCTCTTGCATGATTTCGGAGGAGAGTTGTTTAAGAAGAGTGAGAATAGAATCGGGTAGTCGTAATATCTCTAGTTTTGAGCTCATGCGAATTTTTTGAAGATACTCAGCATTTTTTGCATTGAATTCATTCAACATCCATAGTGTCGTATCATTAGCAGCGACACGAATTGCGTTTTGAAATGGCTTTGGAAGTGATTCCCATGCCTTTTTATTGATCATAAGTTCGAGTAGGGGACCCTGTTCTTGCCAGCCCGGGCCATAGTAATACTTCGCTGCTTTATGAAGGCCTATTGTATAGTCATGGTAAGGACCAACCCATTCGGCAGCATCGATGACCCCTGTTGAGAGACTGGTAAAGACTTCGCCTCCGGGCACAAGAACAGGGGACGCCCCAGCGGCCTTGTATATGCGGTTGGCAAATCCTGCGATACGAATTTTTAAACCCTTAAGGTCTTCCTGAGTTTCTATACGTTTATTAAACCATCCAGCCATTTGCGCTGGGGTCGCACCACATGCCAGTGCTACGACGCCGTGAGGTTGCATTAACTCTTCATAAAGTTCCTGTCCGCCACCAGCTTGTAGCCATGCTAAGGTTTCGAGCGCTCCAGTATTGAATGGAACAGCTGTAAAAAAAGGAGAAGCAGGAATTTTCCCTTGCCAATAATATGCAGCGGAGTGTCCCATTTCAATTTTTTGAGAGCGAACCGCATCGAATGTCTCCATTGCTGGAACGAGTTCGCCCGCTCCATATACGCGAATATTCAGCGCAGAATCAGTGAGTTCTTTCACCAGTTTGGCAAAGCGTTCAATTCCAGGACCCCAAATGGGCAGTGTACGGGGAACGCCAAGTGCGAGTCTCCACCGATATTTCTTTTTTTGCGCAAACGCTGAAGAGCGAGCAGTAAGAGATGAGGCTAGCGCGGTCGCAGAGACAGCAGCTGGATAGAGTATAGTTTTTTTGAGGAAATTTCGTCGTTTCACTGTAACCTCGCCTTGGTGAGAAGACCTTACCTCTTGTGGCTAAGCCTCTGCAATAGTGCAACTGAGCTGCCGAAAATTTGCCCCCGTGTGCCGCGAAAAGTTTCGATTCTACCGTGACTCATGAAGGAGAATGTGGATCCCTTTAGGAGAGGAAGTGTTCATATGCTTAGGCACGCTGCGCTCAATACAAGTCAAAAAATAATCTACATTTGTACACTCTTTATGAATATCATTTTGTCAGCACATTTAAAGAGATCGAGTGATGAAGTAAATAGATGAGAAGATGCCGAAGAGATGTTCGGTCTGAATAAAACGTAATGATTTGATTTCGGAGAGTTCAGTGCTAGCGATAAAAAGCCCGGCTATAAACTAACGCTCAGAGATAAATGAAACAAATTGTTCGTAATCGAAAGTGAAGTTGATGATCCTCTGCTTCCGTTAGTCGTAGGCTGTCTAAAGCCTTTAATACTTCTTTGACCTCGTCTTTGGTAAATGTTTCCATGGTCGGATTCATCGCCTTCTGAATTGTCTTCAGACACAGACTCTGGGTTTCGGCAAATAACTCTGGGGAAAACTCTCTACTTTTTTCAGCAAGTATTTTAGCACCTCGAACTATTGTCATTTGAGATGCAGTATTACTCACCTCAAGAGCGTCTAACAGTAAGATACCAAATTGCTCGTATTCTTTCTTGAGAAAAGAGATCTCAGTTTTGCTCTTGGGTGATTCACTCCAAGATTTAAGCTCTGTGAGAATCATTTCCGGAATATTGACACCGCTTTCTCTTTGTAGCAGTTCTGCCTTAGAGCCACTTAACCCAGCAAGAGCGATTTGTTTTTTATAGATGCTCCCTCTTGGATCTTGTAATGCTTGGGCAAATAGCCTCGCATAACTGACTACGGTTACGGGGCGAAGAGGCAGTTCTTCGTTGGTAGGCTGATTAGTCGCTCTTGCTTCTATTTGATCAATAACCTTAACGAGTAAGCGTTCAAACTTGGGACGTAGACCATCAATAGTGATAATTGCTCTATTATTTTCCTTCAGGGGTTTGGTTAATGATGGGTGATCAAGGATCTTGAGTAGCTTACTCATGTTTGACTCGCTGAAGCCGCCCTGTTTTGAAAGATAATAGAGATGGCTCTCGACGGTAGTCTGGTAGAGCCCAAGGGTGCTTGTTTGCTCAGAAGTTGGAGCTTCTGTCGAGATATTTACGGCTTCATACTTTAGGGCTTCGGTCAGTAGGCTATCGAGTCTCGCAATCATACTTGACTGTGAGTGCGTTTTTAAAATGATAGAGGCATTACCGATATTGGTCGTCAAGCCTATCGCAGTGCCCGTATAGGCTTGTGGAAAGGGATTATCTGTTTCGTGCAGCGCAGCAAGCATCGAGATAAGCGCAAACTGATGATGAACGTCATCGTCCTTGCCTCCATTGCGGGCTACAATCGCCTCATTGCCGAGAGCAATGCCTCCTAACAAAAGACCCAGGGTCCAATGTTGTTTCGCTTTGAGCTCTTCGCTAATATTTTGCCTTGTTGCGGTTATGTTTCCGTCGTTAGCCCACCACTCGTTCAGCGTATTCAAGAGTTCGAGTTGCTCATCAGGAGCGAGTAACGCTACTTCTCTGCCCAAATTTAAGACTTGAGACTCGTGCTCTAATTGGGGTGAGGTGTATTGCATCTGAAGCTTTGGTGCTCGGATGCTCATCTGATGAAACTCTTTAAAGAGTTTTATAACCTCTGGTGTTATGGACTCAATTGGTGGTAGTCGGAAATCTTCGTTCGGAGAGGTGTTTTCTACTGACTGTGATTTTAAATGAAATTCAGGCTCTGGTCTCTTTGTTTGTCCGCTGGCAGGCCCAGTCAGCGCGGAGAGAGAGATGGCGACAAAGGCTGTCAGATCGCGTTTAAATTCCATATACCCCACCAATAGCGAGTCTTCGCTATTTCCCCAAGTAAGTGATAACAGCTATCTCACACAGACCGTAAATGAGGTTCTAGTCTATGAATTTAAGGAGCGCTAATCAATTTTTCTATGTATTTGAAAATGCTGAATTAGTTATCAGAAAGGCAAAGCAGTGAGGTCTTCCGAAAACACCTTTTACCGAAGGTGCCCATATTTTAGGAAGAGAGGTCTTGAGCAGATAACATGAGTGTTTCCCTTGCTCGTTCCTTTCTTACTCTGGTACAGGGGTGTCTGTTAGAGCGTTTTGAGTAATACAAAATGCCAAACTCTCTAATAAAAGATTTGTTCTCGGATAGCGCTGTTCATCACTAGCCCACCACGAAGAGATTCCTGAGCGCGAGCGAACATTTGCGTTGGTTGATGCCTCACTCCTTCCATTCCAAACAGTAATTCCGCTTTCAACCTCTATTAATTTTGAGAAAGCAGAGACTGCATCAATAGACCTTGGGCTTTCAATGACCCCCACCAGCACGAGATCAAAACCAGCATCACGTGCCATACTGATCGCATTAAAGTTTCCATGAAAGAACTGCTCTGCTTGTCCAGGCCAGTCTGAGCGATCCATTACCTCCACTATATTGGCGGAAGTCTGGCTGCTGAGAAACTCTCGTTGTAAATAACGAGCCAGTTGCTTTCCCGCGCCTGGCTGTCTATCACTCTGTGCGGCAAGATTTACCGGGGTTGCAAAGGGAATGATTCCGAGCCTTACAGGGATTCCAGTAGGAAATCGCTGGTTTACAAATTCATCCAACGGGACACGAATGTGTGCATGGGAATTGCACACTTCCTCCTGTTGAAGATTAAGCGTGCTACAGGCGGTAAAAGCTACCACTGTCAAAACACTGGCGGTGATCAGCACAAAAAGACGTTTATAAGACACACGGAAAGGGAGTCTTTTGGCGATGAATAAGGAATTAAGTCGAGAATTTTTCACAGGTTACTCTTTAAAAACTGATACTGTCTCTCGTAAGAAGATAGTAACGGGGTTTCAACTCTCGTGCCAGATTGGAATGATGCTTCTTTTGAGCCTCTGCCTCGTTTTAGGTGGATGTAGCAAGAGATACGACAATGTGCCAGCTTTCTGGCCTTTTGAGTTTAAAGATTATGAAAATGAGTCTGTTGGGAGGTTTAAAACCTCTTTCCTAGCGCAACAGATTGATGAGTACTATCAGGGAGTTCACCCAGGCCCAATCGGGATAACGACCTTTGTAAATCTCGATGACCTCAAAACCACCTCTTCTTTTGGCCGCATCTATGGTGAACAGCTCATGAGCGAGTTGGCCATGAGAGGTTACGATGTTGTAGAGCTTCGACATGCTGATGCGTTACAGTTTCTTTCAAATAACGGAGAATTCGCGTTGAGTCGCGATGTAGCACAGGTAAGACGAGAGCGAGACCTTGGTGCCATCATAGTCGGAACCTATGTGGTTTCTCCTGTTCGAGTCTACATCAATGCCAGACTTGTTGACCCAGCGACCTCAAAAGTGCTTTCAGCAGGATCAGTAGAGATGGCAAAAACTGATGAAATTAAGAGACTTGTGCGGGGTGGAGCCTTTTCTCCAACCCTCGAAAGGATTCCAGTGAAGCGCCTTGGGATGTACACCTATCCTATGACGCTCAACCCTTATTATTTTGAAGAAGAGATTGCAGCTCCAGCTGGTTTTCCAAAAAATCCAGGGTCTATGAGTCAACAACAGATGATGGAGGACTATCTCCAACAGTCAGGAGTCGCGCTTGAGCAAGGTAACCTCCAGTAATTAGTGGATATATTGACAATTCTCTGGTGTCTCAACTGTTTCAGCATGTCTCTGAACCAGTCTGATGAATCTGAACATCAAAAAAGAGGCACGGTGAATACGTGTGAAGCAGGTGAAATAAAGAAGAGACTTGTATGAATGAAAGAGAACTCGCTTCTCGAATGAGAGCAGACTGGGATAGACGAATCGCTCATGACTATCGCTTTTGGATGAGCGATGGATACCAAAGCGATCAGGTGATGTGGGAAACTGGAGAGCGAGATTTTAATATCATTACCCGTGATATTGAAGATACTTCAGATAAAACAATTCTCGAGATCGGATGCGGTGTTGGCCGCCTTTTGAAATCTGCTATTGATCATTATCAAAAAGTTATCGGTCTCGATATCTCATCAGTCGCCCTGGAAAGAGCTACATCCCTTGTTGGATCGCATTCTCATCTGGAGCTGGTTGCAGGAGATGGCTATTCACTCTCTCAGATCTCCTCTCAGTCCGTTGATGTGGTTTACAGCTTTGCTGCGATTACAAGTACACCCTTAGAGATTTTTTCTCGATATCTGCTAGAGGCAAATAGAGTTCTTAAAGATGGCGGTCTTGTAAGGTTACAGATATATCTTGGTAAAGAGCAGCGAGTAACAAGCGATGACACTCTTCATTTGCGATGTTTTGATGAAGAGAACTTTCGAAAAGCAATTGCTGCTGCAGGATTTACCGTTGAGTGGATTGATGAATTAAAACTTCCTTTCGAAGTCTCATTTGAAGAAGCGGGTATTTTTGCCAAGATCGGCTCATTCCGGAAAATTAGCGAGCCGACGAGCGATTACACTCAAGTTGGAAAGCTTTTGTTGCCAGATGGAGAGCCACAAACTGCTGATGCTATTACTGGTCTGGAAGTTGAGTGTTGGATGTCACTGAATTATGCCAGAGAGCTTGCCGAGTGCGGAGATGTCGAAAGAGCTCGTGAAACATTGAATTTTGCAGTCGCTCATGCAAAATCCATAAATCTCGATATTCAAGATCTGTTAGATCGAATTGTAGGAATGATTGAAGCTCTTGAGGCTAAAAAGAAGCAAGTGCTCACCCCTGAGCCTGATAATAATAATGATAGCGATATCTTTCAGAGAAATATTGCGATTATTCAAAAACGATTTCCAGAGGCGTATCGTCAAATTACTTCATTTGGTGATACGTCATCTCAATCAGTTGAAGTGCGTGATACCGAAGAGGGAATAGTGCTTGTTGAAAATGGACAGGTGCTTGATCATCCTACTGCACCTGTTCGTGCCGCAGTAAACTGGACCAAAGCACAGTTGCAAGTTCCCGAAGTGCGAGATGCTGACAATCTCTTCGTTTTTGGGTTTGCTGGCGGACATCACTTAGAGACGCTATTGGAAAAGAGACCTGAGGCGAAATTAACGGCGATCGAACCGTCTCTTGCAGTACTGCGGGCAACACTGTCTTCCAGAGATTGTGCTCCATTACTTGAGCGGCTTGAGGGACTGCTTCTTGGTGCTGAGAGTGTTGACTTCTCATGCGATGGAAAAAGTGAGATTCTTCTCAGACCCCAGACGGCAAACCTCTATCCAGAGCAAGCTTCACAGACGAAGACGAGCTTTTTCAAGTCCAAAGGAATAGGGCTTCTCTCTCCCAATATTTCTGTGCTGGGTCCCATGATGGGAGGTACGCTTCCGATTCTTGGTTATACCGTTCACGCACTTTCTCAGCTGCACCAGAGAGTTCGTAGTATCGATATGAGTCCATTTGCAACCGGTTTTAACGGCATCTCTGATTTAGTCTTTGACGATATGCGCCAAAGATTATTAAGAGGAAAGTTTTCAGAAAACCTATCGGATATGGTGAGTGAAATCGCCAATGAGAAGCCGATGGACATTCTGATCTGCATGGCGCAAGCACCAATCACCGTAAAAACTTTGGAAGAGCTCCGTTCACGAGGAGTTATTACGGTACTGTGGTTCGTAGAAGATTATCTCCGCTTTCCAGCCTGGAAGTTTCTCGCAAAGCACTATGATTTTGTTTTTACAATTCAGAGAGGCGAGTGCATTGAAGCTATTAAGGCTGCTGGTGCAGGCGAGGTTCACTATCTTCCAACTGCGGCAGATCCGGCAGTGCATCTTCCTCTTCAACTGAGTGCCGAAGAGCGAGAGCGGTGGGGCTCACCTGTTTCTTTTGTAGGAGCAGGATATCACAATCGACAGCAGATGTTCGCTTCCCTGAGCGGTTTACCTATCAAGCTTTGGGGCACTGAGTGGCCAGAGTGTAAGCCTTTTGATCGAATGGTGCAGGAAGAGGGAAGGCGTTTAAAGCCGCAAGAATATGTTAAGATTTTTAACTCCACTTCTATCAATCTTAATCTCCATTCTTCAACTGAGCGGGATGGAGTTGATCCTGCTGGTGATTTTATAAATCCTCGAACATTTGAGTTGGCTGCATGTGGTGCATTTCAATTAGTCGATAAACGTAGCCTGCTTAGTGAGGTATTTACACCAGGTGAAGAGGTAGAAACGTTTGAATCTCGGAAAGAGCTGATTGAAAAAATAGAGTACTATCTTGCTCACCCCGAGGCACGACAACCATTTATCGAGAAGGCCCGTGCGCGAGTCTTAAGAGAGCATACTTATCAACATCGTATTACTGAAATGCTCTCGATAATTTATAGCTCACGGTATTCGCAGTTGCGAAAACGGATTGGTGAGTCGCCATGGAAGCGAGTAATCGAGCGTGCAGAGCCGCATCCCGAGTTGAAAGAACGGTGTGAAATAGCCTATCGCCGCGGAGAAGATGCTAACCTTGATGGATTGGTGGCTGATATCGTTACTGGTGAGGGAAACCTGACAGAAACAGAACAAAAGCTCTTGTTCCTATTCCACATACGGAAGCAAATGATCCGGATGAAGGAACATGGAAGGGTAAAATCTTAGTGAATCAATTGGTGAAAGTGCAGGAATAGGTAAAATGAAAAAGCGGCACCCAAAGAAATCAAATGTACTTCTTGTCAACATCACGAGACTCGGAGATATGCTGCAGGCAACCCCTACGATTGCGGGGATTAAAAAAGAAAATCCTGATTGTAAAATCACGGTCCTTGTCGAGAAACAGTTTGAATCTGTCTGTCACTCTATCCCGTATGTGGATGAGGTGCTCTCTATAGATCTCAGTATGGCAGTGAGAGCACTGGCTCGCGAGAAAGAGGGGATGATCGATGCATATGAGTATGTTTCGGAATTTGTAGATGATTTGCGTTCCCGAAATTTCGACTATGCTTTGAATATGTCGTCTTCAGCCTATACAGCACTTCTTTTGCACCTCGTTGGAATTGAGCGGAAAGGTGGATGGGCAGCAGATGCAGAAGGTCACCGAGTTATAGAATCTGAGTGGGCACAGTTGTTTGCAACTTCTGTTTTTCACCAGAATCGACAGTATAATTCGCTTAACCTGGTTGATGTATTCCGCTGCTCTGCAGACGTAGAAGAACACCCACGCTCTCTGCTCATCGATATCAAAGAGGAAGCAAAGGAGCGTGCTTCACAGATGCTTACAGAAATGGAGTTCCCACAAGATGGGCCGATGGTGATGCTTCAAGCAGGAGCGAGTCAACGCAAGCGCCAGTGGCAGCCAGAGAAGTTTGTCCAGCTTATTGAAATCTTGACATCAAGGTATAACTGTAGAGTCTTACTGACAGGCACGAAAAAAGAGCTCAATATCATTGATCCAATTATGCAACAGGTTACATCACCGCGCGTTTTTTCTGTCGCAGGAGAAACAGGTATTGATGAGCTAGCAGCATTTCTTTCGATGAGTGATTTATTGATCACGGGAGATACTGGACCAATGCACATGAGTGTTGCGGTTGGTACTCCTGTCATTTCAATGTTTCTTGCCTCAGCATTTGGCTATGAAACGGGCCCCTATGCGGAGGGCAATATTGTTCTTCAGCCAGTCATTGGATGCGGACCGTGTAATCCTAACAAGCCATGTTCGCAACCAGAATGTCACGATACCATTTCACCAGAGGTATTAGCAGAGCTCGCGATGTTGCGAGTACAGGGTGATTGCAGCGAGCTTCCTATAACACTTCGTGATTATCGCGGAGCAGTTATCTATCGAACCTGTTTTGATGAGTTCGGTTTCTATGATCTAGAGCCTCTTAATCGCATTGAGAATTCAGCTATGGAGCAATTTCGGGCGGCCTACCGGAAATTATGGCTCGACGATCTCGGGGGTTACTCCTTTGAAGAGTCTCCACGGAGTAAGTTGCCAATCATCACTGGGTCTCCAATAGAAGGTCTTGAGATAGTTGCTGAGACAGCAAGAGCTGGGCAAGAACTGTTGGGCGAATTGCAGGCTCTCATTCTTGATAGAAATGCTCCAGCAGCCTCTTTAGGCGAAAAAAGTGAAGAACTTCAAGAATTAGACAGAGAAATAGAGCAAATAGGGTTTTATTACCCACATCTTGGACCAATCACGAGAATGTTTATATTTGGCAAAGAAAATATTCTGGGAACCGATGCCGAGGAACTTGCATCTCAAATGATGGGAGTATACCAGGCCTTAGAGAGACGCACTGGTAAGCTTCAAAGATATTATACACAAGCTTTATCGAATAACGTGCAATAAGAAGTAGATTTCTTACGGGAGTTTAAGAGCGATGGTTTCAGTTCAGATTAACGGTGAAACAGCACCTATCCAAGCAAATAACTGTGGACAGATGGCAGAAGTCGTCGAGCTGATTAAGTCAGTAATCGATCCTGAGCACATGATTACTTCTATACTCTTGAACGGAGAGCAATTCGAAGATAGCGACTGGTCTCGTTCCATGAATACGCTGGATACGGCACTTATTGAAGTTGAAACAGGTAACCAGCATGAATTCGTTTTTGAGCGGTTAGTTCGTTCGGACCAGATTGTACAGAGCTGCTTGTTGGAATTTCGAGGTGCGCGCGGAAAGTTTCAGAGTGGTCAGTCAGTAGAAGGTAATAAGCAACTTGTTGAAGCTGTTCAAGCACTGCAAGCATTTTTCCAGTGGTACGGAACTCTGGTCGAGCTTCTCCCAGAGGAAAATCGCATAGCCTTCGATCTTACTGAGGAAGTAAATGAGATCTCTGAAACATGTAAATCTATTTGTCAGCAACAACTCTATCAGTCTTGGTGGGCGCTCGGAGAGTCTCTTGAACAAAAGCTAGAGCCGCAGCTCGAGACGCTTGTCGAGCGATGTAAGGGCTTTTACGCCAAGTAGGTGTTTAGCTGAGTTTGTTGAGTTCTTTACTCACATTTTAACGTTCATAGTATACGCTAGGCTGAGACGTTACTGTCTCGTAGATTCTGATGGCGCGTCATTGCTTTGACATGCAACGGAATTCCTCATGTGTAGGCCCCATTTTTTCATAGAAGAAATCTCTTCAAGCGAAAAAGTTAGCATGGCTTTTGCATCTTATAGTGTGTGGCATCCCCTGTACGGAGAACTTACTAGGGGGATGAATGCATAAAGATGTAGTGTAAGCAGTGTGTTATGTGAATACCTTACCAGATGGCCTCTTTGTATCAGGGTCTCAGACTGATGGAAATCTGACGGTAGAAAGAGAGCAGAAAAAGGAGTGAGAAGTGAGTAACGGGAAAGATAGCCAACAACTCAAGACAACGTCTTCGTGTCGAATCTTAATTCAGAACCGAAGTAACATGTTCACCCAGCGTGGAGGTGATACCGTAGTAGTTGAGCAGCTCGTTGAAGGGCTGCGTAGTTATGGTATTCATGTTGACGTCGACTTAAAGGCCGAGAAAAATCCTGCGGATTACGATCTTGTTCACATCCTGAATTTTGCTATTCCTCAAATGGTTGAGACCTGCGGTAAGTTTGTAAAGGGTGCGGGAGTGCCTTTTGTTGTTACAACTCTTTGTGAAGACATCCCACAGTTTAGTACTCAGTCTGCTGTTCTTGCAGAAACATTGATTGATTATGTATTCACGGGTCAGAACAAAGAATGGTTAAATGAGAACCTTCTTCGGTTTGAACATGCTCAAAATTCTCTCCCGTTTCAGAATGCATGGAGTGCGAGCAATGCCGCACATCTGATTGTGAACGGTGCCGGCGAACAGAGGGTGGTCACACGCACGTATCCAAATCATGCACCTATTTCCATTGTCCCCGTTGGTTACGAAATTCAAGCAGATGCAGATGAGAGCCTATTTGTTCGAGAGTATGGCTTAAAAGATTTTATTCTTTGTGTCGGAAGACTTGAATCAAGAAAGAACCAGTTGATGCTTCAACTTGCTCTTGAGGGTTCGACTCTTCCAGTAGTTTTTGCAGGCGGAGGATTCTCCTACCAGCCTGAGTATGCAAAAGCAGTGAGAGAGTTTAAGCGGGCAGGAGAGACTCTTGTTCTTGATCGAATTTCTCCTGAGATGCTTCTTTCAGCGTATGCCGCAGCACGAGTTCATGCTCTACCAAGTTGGTATGAGCTTCCAGGACTTGTATCTCTCGAAGCTGCCAACAAGGGATGTAATATTGTTGCGGCCGATACGGGAACAACGCGTGATTATCTTGGTGAGCATGGCTTCTACTGTAAGCCAGGAGATGTTGACTCTGTTAGGAATGCAGTTCTTGCAGCTTACTATAGCCCGATCCGTCATGAATTAGCGGAGCGAGTGCGTACATTTTCATGGAGCGAGGCAACCAAAAAGACAATTGAAGTATATGAAACAGTTCTACAGAGAAAGATCTTCGCAACAGAACCGAGTTCAATCAGAATTACTCAAGGGCTAAATCAATCGACAACGACTCTATCAAATTCTGACCAGAACTTCGAACAGCTGTCGCAAGAAGGCTTTGAAGCTGCTCGTGAGCGAGACTTCGAGAAAGCCCACACCTTACTCGCCAAGGCTGAGGCAATGAATCCGAATGCGCTCCGGGTTTTATGTAATCGTGCTGCAGTATATCTCGCTGAAGAAAAAGTCCAAGAAGCGAAAGAATACTTCACTCGTGCAACAGCGATAGATCCATCAGATATAAAAGCACAGTCTGGTATTGGAATGTGCTTTATGATGGAAGGAAATAAGGAAGCAGCCTACGGTTGCTTCCTGGATATTCTCGCGCGCGACCCAATGGATATGCTCGCAATTCTTCAGCTAATCGACTGTTCATATTCTTTAGAAAAGTATACTGACCTAGAGCGGGTATTACGCCAAGCAGTGAGAAATGACTCGGAAAATTGCGAAATGCGCTATTGTCTCGCTGGCTGTCTGTTCAGGCAAGCAAAGTATGGAGAAGCAATGGAAGAGACGGAGAGGTTGCTCGTTGCTGCTCCTTTTAATGAGGGCTACAAAAAGCTCAAGCAGATGATTGAAGAGGCAGTGGAGGCAAAGCTCTCTGCTCAACGTGTTGAGACAAATACTTCAGGTATGAATCAGACTACCTCTGAGATAAGGAATAGCGAACCGCAAGGATTCAATAAGAGCGAGCCCACAGTATCACTGAAAAATCAAATTGTTGAAGAGACAAGTTCAACGAGCGCTGCAATGGCATTTGATAGTATTGATGTTCGGGTGTCTGAGCTTGAGGAGTTAAAGCATCGCAAGTCCTATCAAGAGGCCCTTGAAGGAACTTCAGAGCTTTTAGAACGCAGCGTCTTGAACGATGCACAGCGTAAGAGTTCGGAGTTGCTACATGCAGAGTTGTTAGCAGTCACCGGTGAGCGAGAGCAAGCAAAAGCAATATTTGAGCGATATCATGCGCTTGATGCGAGCTGCTCTAGAGCACTTTGTGGAATCGCCGCTATTGCTGCCAGTTACAATGAGCTGCAATCTGCCCAAGAACTCTTTCAAAAGGCACTTCAATCAGACGCTCGTTGTGATACGGCGATGACAGGCCTCGGGTTGTGTGCATACTTTAGAAAAGACATGGACCTTGCGTGGCATTGGTATAGCCAGGCTCTTGATGAAAATTCAGAGAATCTCAATGCGTTATATGGAATGATGCAGTTATGTTATGACAGGGGAGATCTGAAAACGCTAGAGCGACGTCTCGAAGGTTATCTTGAGCTTCACCCAGCGGATCTTGACATGGTGTACTCTTATGCTGGTTGTCTCTATGCACAACAAAGAATGGAGGAAGCGCTTCTCGAGGTACAGAAAATACTCATTTTCTCTCCACAACATGAACGAGCCATAGAGTTACGAGATCTTATTGTTTCGCCAGAGAGTGCAGTCTCTGGGGAGATATCTTCTTAGTCGGTTTTCTGCCATGAAGATTCTTGTCTTTAGCCAGAATTGGTTCTGTGATGAGTTCCGAAGCTTAGGTCATGATGTCCGAAGTATTGGGCTGAAGGCTCATACCGATGTGAACCTAGCTGAACCTTTTATTCATATTGATGAAGTCATTGCAGATTATCTGAATGGCTGGACGCCAGATATAATCTTAATTCATGATGATAGCGCGCCATTTTATGTGGAGGGATTTCCAGAATGTGGTATCCCAACAGTCTTTTTATCAATAGATACTCACCATCACTCCTCTCTCCACGGAAATCTGGGCAGAATCTTTGATAAAGTTCTGGTGGCTCAGAAAGATTTCATACCCGAAATACAAAGTATCTCGGATTCATCGGTAGATTGGATGCCTCTTTGGGCTAGTGATTACGTAGAGCCTTGTGAAACAAAGGAGTATGGAGCAGTTTTTATTGGAACTCTGGAACCTTACTTAAATGCTGAGCGTTGTGACTTTTTTGAGAAGTTACAAAAGGAAGTAGAGATAGTATGCCAACCTGGAAGCTGGCAAACGATGTTCCCCCAGTCAGAGATTGTAATCAATCAGACCGTGAAGAAAGATGTCAATTTCAGGGTTTTTGAAGCGATGATGTCTGGAGCTTTGTTGCTTACTGAGCGGACGGAAAATGGTCTTCCTGAGCTCTTTGAAGATGGAACCCACCTGATTACCTATGAAAAGGGAAATGTCGAGGAAGCTGCTGAGAAAATCCGCTATTTTCTCAAGCATAAAGATGAAGCTCGAAGGATTGGAGCTGCTGGCCGAGAAAAAATACTTGAGATGCATCTGCCCATCCATCGCGCAAAACGCTTAATCAGTATTTTTGAGACATTACAATGTCAGAAATCAAAGCCGAGGAGTAGAGTTGGATGGCTTCATAATTATTTTGGGATTGTGTGTCGTTCAAATCGTACTAGCAGTCAACTAATTTCACGGTGTCTGGAGAAAGGATTACAGAGCGCTGAACGCATTGTAGATAAACGAGAGCCGCTTGATGAGGTGAGTGCATGTGTATTTGCTTTTACCTGTCTTTTAGCTGATATGACCTTAAGCGATGACTCTGGAGAAACGCTTCTTAAGAAAGCTATCTCCTACTATCCCGAATATCCGATACTATCACTAGCACTGATTCGCTCTTGTTTGAATAGAGGGGCAGTAGAGCTCGCAAGACAGTTTGCAGCTGTTCTGGATCCTACTAATCCTGATGGATTGTTTCCCGTATCGGAGCAAGTCGTCGCTGAGCTATTCAGTAGCCAATTAGACAAATTTTTTGTTGAGCGTTCTCAACAATAATCTATCTGTTGTCATAGAGGATTCTCTTCGGGCCTCAGTTTTTCACATGCTCTATAAATTATTCGCTGGGTTTCTTCTGCCCAGGCAAGTCCACAGGTTTTATCGGTTATAAAATTGCCCCTGACTTGCGGGTCTAAGGAAGCAGCAAGGTTTAAATGGTTCAGTCCTTCTTCAACAGAGCCCATCTGAACAAGAAGATAGCCAAGGCTTACCTGAGCTTGTACATAGTTTGGCTGTAGTGCCACTGCTTTTTGAAAATCCGCCAACGCATTGCGCTTATCACCAAGCCGTTGTTTTGCGACACCGCGGTCACGATACGCTGCTACATCACTTGGATTAAGCTTAATGGCTTCGGTGAAATCACGGATAGCTGAAGAGAAGTTTTGGAGGTGAGCAAAGCTTATCGCTCGATTGTAATAGGCATTTCCATTAGATGGATCAAGCTGAAGACATTCAGTGAAGTCACGAATTGCTTCTTCAAAATACTTAAGAGACAGTTGAGTCGTTCCATGCAGGAATTTTGCTTCTGAATTTTGAGGGTCAAACTTAGTGGCACGATGAAAAGACTGGCGCGCTTTCCACAGATTGTCTTCAGTTAGAAATGCTTTTCCTGCCTTTATGTGGTTTTCAGCGCTTTCTTCGGAGGAAAAGAGAGCAGGAAACCAATACTCGAGAGATAGGTTGCTTTCTCCGTCCGATGAAAATAAGACCGGCATGAAATAAAAGACTGGAATAGCAATTAATAGGAGAAGAATATGTAACCGCTTCATAGGTGCATTATCCAGTGAAAATGAACGCAGGGAAAGGAGCTTTAGATTGTATTTTTGATTTGTTAGCCTTACGGAGGTCTACGGAGAGAAACGGGAGAACAGATGGCAAGAAAACAAAAAGGAAGCATGACTCTAGAGCAGGCGTTGAGCCGAGTTTTAGAAACCCTTGATGCTCAAGTTGCCCGTGAAATGCAGCGCACTCCGGCCGAACGAGAGCAGCGAGGAGTTCTGAAGAGTGAAGCTCATAAGAAGAGATCGGAAAAAGTATCGTCTCATATTTTAGAGGGAATCAGTCAGGGAGAATTCGGGCTTGATGGGGCTCTCATATTAGCAGAAGCTATTCCTCGATGTCTCCGTATTTTAGCTGAAGAACTTGGAGAGGACGACCTGGGCAAGGTGCGTTCAACGTATCTTCGAGAATTATTCTTAGAGCTTGAGAGAGAGGCTGAGCTCGGGCAATGTGCCCTTGGTGATAAAGACGGACGCGCTCAGCTTAACTAAGAGGAGCTCTTGTCCTCAACCGTTACTCTGAAGCCATCCACTTTCGAGCGTGCATACTGACCTGCTCTACAACAATTACGAGCGCAAAGATGGCGAGAATGATGGTACACGCTTCATCATATCGGAATGTGTCCATTGCGACTTTGAGCTCTACTCCAATACCACCAGCTCCAACGAGACCAAGGACAACAGAGGAACGAACTGCTTTCTCAAGTGAAAAGAGTGCGGTGTTGATAAAACTTGGAGCCGAGGAAGGAAGAATGAAAATAGCCAAAATGGCTCGGCGACCCGCCCCCAGTGTTTCCAGTGCTTCTTTAGGGTTTGATTCAGTTTCTTCAATACCTTCCGCGAAAAAGCGACCACAAAAGCCTAGAGTATCAACAGCAATCGTAAGAACTCCCGCAAAGGGGCCGATTCCGACGGTTACCACAAAAAATAGGGCCCAGACGAGATCGGGGATGGTCCGAGCAAGTGAAACAATAAGTCGGGATGATTGGTAGAAGAGAACGTGTGGTGTTGTTTTTCTTGCTCCGAGTATTGCAAGAGGAAGTGCTAGGAGAATACCTATGATTGTCCCTGCAACAGCCATATGAAATGTGCTCACAAGTAGGGAGAGAACTTGTGGAAGCCGCTCTGTACTTGGCGGAAACATTTCTAAAAGTACTTCTTGCATGTATGGAGCGCCTTCAATCAGAGCTCGTGGCGAAACTTCGGCTCCTTGAAAGGCAGGATAGATGACTACGAAAAGAATCAGTATTGTCGCTACTTGAGCAAATTTCGGGCTTGAATAGCGCGGTGGTACCGAGAGTTGAGGGGACGATATGGGTGGCAAAACTTGTATCGAATTATTTCTCATACACTGCCCTTAACTTGTCTATATTTACCCCGTTTGCAGGGTTATTAAACTTAATCTTTCCTCCAACTAAACCCACAATGTTATCAGAGTAACCGATGGCATGTTCCAGATGGTGCGTGGAGAATAGCAGTCCTATCCCCATCTCCTTGGCAACAGTACGTAATAGTCGCATGACGTGTTCACCTGCATCGGGGTCGAGGCTTGCAACTGGCTCATCTGCAAGTATGAGCTTTGGTCGTTGCATGAGAGCACGCGCTATAGCAACTCTCTGAGACTGTCCACCAGAGAGAAATCTTGCTTCCTTTAACGCGTGTTCTTGTAAACCGACTTGAGAGAGACATGCTAGTGCTTCTTGTCGTAGCCTACTCGGAGCAATAGAGTGAAACCATGCTTGAGGGCTACGAGTTCTTCCGAGCGCGCCATGGAGTGTATTCGTTAGTGCCGATAGTCGTGGAACAAGATTATGTTTCTGAAAAATAAATCCGACCTGTGATCGAATCGCACGCAATTCCTTTCTCCGAATGGAGGAAAGTGATTGACCGAATACTTGAACATCTCCGGAATCTGCAACCATAAGCTTTGGAACCATTCTCAGCAGAGTACTCTTCCCTGAGCCGTTTGAGCCAAGAAGTGCAGTTACCTCCCCAGGACGAACTGAGAGCGTCACGCCTTGTAAGACCCGCTGAGTGCCAAACTGTTTTGTTACTCCTTGAAAGCAAAGAATCGGAGAAGTCTTACTGTTATCTCTGGGAGAAAGTATCTCTGAAGGATGCGCGGTTTCTGCTGTCGCATGAGGACCTTGGACTGGAAGAGTAGAGGATTGAGTCGCCATATGGTATCTCTAGTAAACTGGGGCTTCGAGCAGGGTCTCTATACGAATGAGTTCATTGTTCAATACGTCAGATACTATGAATGACCTGCAAGAGTTTCAAGACCAGCGGTTACATACATTTTACGAATGTAACCGTAGTCATTATCAGTAATATCCGTTTTAAAGCTCATATTCAGGTACTTAGCATTCCTTTTGCCGTGTAGCATGGCTTCCAGTATCAAGGCGCCCTCCTTCTCAAAAACTTCTCGGAGCTTCTCTTGTACGGGTATCGGCACGTGCTTACCCGCTACAAAGAGGTCACTTGGCAGGTCTGGAGTGGTGGCAAGTACCGTAAAGTCCTCTCTGTGTAACTTCGGATCTTCATCAATGAATTGCTCGAATCGACTAAGGTTAAACCCTATCGCGTCAACCTGCTTCCGAAGGAGAGATTTCCATGCGACGTATTTATTGAGATTGACGGTACGCATGGTACTGGTCTTTTGATGAAGAACGCCATCATCAGCGAGAAGTTGTAGCGGCGCTAAGTGATATGACGTGGAACCAAAGTCTCCGAAAGCAATTTTTTTATCAACCAGCTGCCCAACGCTGATTATTCCAGATTGTTTTCTGGTGATTAGTGCGGAGCGATAATTTTCTCGTTTAAGTCCTATAAGAGGAGAGACATTTGTTCGTGAGCGAATTGCTACATATTCAGCAGGACCTATCAGAGCAAAATCAAGCCGTTGGCTTCGAAATGATTCGACAACTACCGTTCGACCAGTTACCGGAAAAAGCTGAAAGTGGTAGCCGGTAGTTTTCTCCAAAGTATTTTGAAAGGCGGTAAACTCTCGTTGTAATTCTTCAAGCCCGACAATATCTGTGACAGCAAACTTATATGTTCTGGTATCCTCAACGAGTTTCGACTCTTTCTCAGCTGCTCGTACTTCTGGAATGACAGGAACCAAAAGAAGGGCAGCTCCCAGTAGCATGCCAATGGTCATGTTTGCCGCGTAAGACAACACTCCTATTTGCGATCTGAGCTTTTTCACGACTCGAGCCTTATTCATAGTTTGGTGCCCTTACCCGTTTAGTGGTTTGGGTTTAAGGGTAAACAATTCGTGAGACTATGCAACAAGTCCCTGAGAACGTAGGCTTTTTGAAATTTTCACCACAGGATCGAGAATATTTTTATAGTGAGAACAAGAATTTTGTTACTATTGTGCCTTAGGTGATTCGGTTGAGAGATGTCGGACTTATGCGTGGAATATTAGATATTACATTTCCAAGCATGCTCTCCCATATACGGGGGAATAGGAAACACGTGATGCGCCTTAAGGATAGCACACTCCTTTCGGATTCTAGTAGTCAAAGCCCGTCAATAGGCACCAGACGATTACCTCGCGGTCAAGATGCGTTTTCCAAGTACATCAAGGTCCTTCGAAGAGAAGCGCAGATGAAACATGACTTGCCGCAATGGAGATGTTTTAAGCCGCAAAAAGTGAGCCTGCGTGTGCACAGAGATTGGCTGGATCATATTCAACATACCAGAAGTCTTATTCAGTTCATTGAGAAGCTGTTTTTATCAAGAACGCCAAGCCAAGATAAATGCATTTCTAGCGAAAGATCTGTCATTCCAGAGATTGTAATTTCAGCAGATGATCTCTTATATCTTGAATCCTATACACAGATTCTGACGTTTCCTGTGGTAGTCATTTCTGATCTCTCGCTTCACAATAAAAAACCAATGTGGCGAAACGTCGAAGAATCTACTCTCATGGGTCAGAAGAACGCTCTTTTGGGATTTGAGCTTCAAAGTGCGCGTTATCGCGCTAATAGAGCTGCATTTAGAGAACAACTTCGAGCTGTATCCTTAGCGCAACCACACTTTTTAAGAATTGTTCAGCGCAGAAGCACGGAGGTTCGGTGTCCGGTTCTCTTTTCTCCCGAAGAGCTTCTCAATAGTTTGTCTCGTGATGTTGCGGCGTTTGCGCGCCTCGGCTACGAGCCGGTAGCAGCCTGTTCTCATAGTCTTATTCTTTCTCGATGTTTTGAGAGACCTATAGTCCAAATAGAGCTCCCAGATGTTGTTTTAGGGCTTGGAATTGGAGCAGAAAGTTATCGACTGGATCGTTCGAAGCGGCCTGTACTATTTAGAAATCCCTGTGAGATCACTGAATATTATCGACGTGATCAGAAGTATTATCAAAATAGGAATCAATTTCGTAATGCCAGTCGTATTACAGAGATCAATACATATATTGATCACCAGTTCCGTTATAAACGAGGTCTTTCCTACGAAGCGGTAGAGAGACTTTTCGGGATTGACTTAGAAGTACTGCATCCTGGACTATCAGCCGTTATGCAAGAGGCGGGCTTAATGACCGAAGAAGGAAGATATCTCCGCATCTCTTCAGATTCGAGGCGTTATGTCGACCAGGTTGCAAGAAATTTTTTCTTGCAAGAGAAAGATATCACTCGAATGAGTGCCCGTTCATCTGCCAAAGACACTTCCACTGAAGCTAAGACCGTAAACTCTTAAATTCCTTCATGTCCATCGGGATTAAGAATCTGGGTGATCCGAGTTCCAAACATCTCATTCACAATCACTGCTTCTCCACGGGCCATCAGTCTGCCATTCACTCGAAGGTCGAGTGGTTCCTCACTGAGCTTCGTCAGTTCGATAATGCCACCTTTTTGAAGCTTCAAGAGTTGGTCAATGCTCAGCTCTGTTCGTCCGAGCTCAACAGAGACATCAAGTCTTACATCACCGATGAATTCAATCGGTGTTCCCGTAAGAGTCTCTGGTTTTTCTTCCGAGACAAGCTCTCCTGTGGTGCTTTCGACGAGTGTTTCTTCGCTCATATAAGATTGTCCTTCCTAGCTTCTGCTTGTTAAGATGCGGGAGAGGGGAGAGAAGATGCTGGTTAAAGCAATCTACCTACCCTTTCACATCTCGTATTATCAATATGTTAGACGAGAATTTACTCCTCGTACTGAATAAAAGGGCGGTCACACATGCATTCTCCCTATGGGATTCTCTTCGTTTGTCTTGGAAATTTATGCCGTTCGCCTCTCGCGGAGGGGCTGTTTAGGGCTCAGCTGGAAGAAGATGAGAGCTTAAGAGCTCGTCTGTTAGTTGACTCGTGCGGAACTGGAGAATGGCATGTTGGAAAGCCTCCCCACATTGAGAGTCAAAACGTGGCTCGTTCTTTTGGAATCGATATTTCCGCTCAACGAGCCCGCAGGCTGAGCTCTGAAGATACAAAGGATTTCTCATTATTCATCGCTATGGATAGAGCCAATAAAAATGACATCCAGAGTATGCTCGGTGAAGGTATAAAAGTGCACTGTCTTCGGGAATTTGATCCCGAGCGCAGTCCTTCAGATCGTGATGCTCTTGATGTGCCAGACCCGTATTTTGGTGCAGTAGATGGTTTTAAGGAAGTGGCTATCATTATTAATCGTTCAATAGAACCTCTCCTTGAGCATATACGCCAAGAGTTGGCAGAGTAGTCGATGAAAGTCCGAGAGCTGTTGGAAGGTTCGTCGGTGCCAGTGTCCGTCATTCATGCAATCCAGAGCAGTGGATTTGCTGAGACCTTTGAGGTTATCTCCCATTCTGAACGATATTTTGTAAAGTACTCTCATGATTTTCCTGAGCGGATTGTGGCTGAAAAAAGGGGGCTGGATGCTCTCAGAGAAGCAGTTCCAGAGGCAGTGTTGACGGAAGTATTCTTCTTAGAGACTCATGATGAAGGAGCTTTACTCATGACTCCTTTTGTTTCTGAGATATCATGGACCGAAAAGCATGAGCTCGGTTTCGGAGAATTACTGGCAAAGCTTCATTCATGTAGAGCCTCTTCTTTTGGCTTCGTTCATGACAACTTTATTGGCTCGACTCCTCAAAAAAATAATCCATCTCAATGGTCATGGGGTAAGTTCTTTTACATGAACAGGGTTGAGCCTCAACGAATGTTGGGAATAAAGACGGGATGGTTAACGCCTGAATTAGATGATGCTATTTCTGAATTGAAGGAAATAATTATACAGGTGCTTGATCACATCCAGGAGCCTCCCGTTTTATGTCATGGTGATTTATGGAGTGGCAATACACTCGCCTCAGGTAACGAGTCGGTATATTTGATTGATCCAGCGGTTTCATACAGTAATCGTGAAACAGATATTGCCTTTATGTATCTCTTTGGTGGGTTTTCAACGAATACGCTTGAATCATACAATCGGGTGTATCCGCTCCTTCCGGATGCCTCTCGCCGATTTTCGATCTACAATCTGTATCATCTGATGAATCACGCCAATATTTACGGCGGTTCATATCGGGAGGAAGTCGCTCGACTATTAGGGGAAGTAATTCCACACGATATTCAACTACTATCATAACCCATTGATAATACAGTCATTGTGGTCAATGTATCCTATCCGTTCTCTTCGCATCTCTCAGCTCTCGGAGATCATCTTAAATAGAGGACTTTTTCGATGAAGGGCATAGATGGAAAAACCAAAGGTACTTATTTTCTTTAATGATTGGCCAGTATACCCGTCGGGTGCGAATTGTGGTGGTGGAGAAACCGCAACCATTTCATTGGCTGAGGCCTTCGCTCAGCGGGGGTTTGAAACGATAGCCTGCGGCGATCTTCCGAATGGTGAGACGGTAGTTCGTGGGGTTCAATACTGGGATTTTGGTCAAGACTATGGAGTTCATCGGCTTCGTAATCGGATTCAAGAGCTTGGGAGTTACTACGCGATCGCAGCGACTCTGGTACATCCCTTTCTCGTTCTTGGTGATGATCCACAGTGCTTGAAGAAAATTCTGATCAACCATTCTCCGGGGGTGAATCCAAGTGGCCTCGAATCAAGCACAGTGATGCATATGGTAGATCACTTTGTTTGTGTTTCAGAAGCCCAGAAAGAAATTGTGCTCGCACGTGGAGATGTTCCCGAAGAAAGAATTCATGTTATTCAAAATGGATTTGATCCAGAACGATTCGTTTATGCCGGACCCGAAAACCGTGATTGGAACCAGCTGATGTACGCAGGAAGGCTGGAGTATTCAAAGGGAATACACCTGCTTCTGAATGCGTTTCTCAATTTAAAACAAAAGTTTCCTCGGCTGAGTCTGGATGTATACGGGGACGCATCCTTTTGGCCACAGCTGCAAGAACAGATTGAGGATCTTCAGTCATCGCACCCCGGACTTGTATTTCACGGGAAGGTACCACAGCAAGAAATCGCTACCCAGTTACAACGTGCCGGATGTCTTGTATTCCCTTCTCTGAGTTTTGAATCAGCAGGTTTGTCAGTTTTAGACGCGCAAGCTTCAGGATGTCCAGTGATCGCCTCTGATGTGGGGGGTGTTAGAGAGTATCTGAATCCCTCCGCTGGAGTTCTAGTGCCAGATATAAGCCATGAGAGCCTCCAAAGCGCTCTCGAACGAGTCTTATCGAATACAGATAGCTTATCCGAGATGTCTCGTAAGGGAGCATTGGTAAGAGAACAGACATGGGATGCAGTTGCTCGGTCCATCGCGCAGCTTTTTTCTACGCCGACCGCACGATTGAGCACAGATGTGCCAGTAGCCGAGGATAGTAGCTCATCTGCTGATCACATTATCGAGGTCACCCAACAGAGCCCTGTTTTCATGCGAAGCTGGAGAAGCAATCAGTTCTCAGTTGAGCAGGTACTCGCTGACCATGAAGTAATTAGTGCAGGAAGTGCCATTTCTGATACGCAGCTTTTTGAGTTAACTCCTGATACCCATGGTCTCGTGCACCTGTGGAAAGGGCTTCGACTTGATGCTCAGGATCGAAAGCAGGAAGCGTATGAAGAGATGAAAAGGGCGTATTCCCGTCGTACAAAAGATGATTGGCAGAGTCTTTTTTACCTGACACTCATCAGTGTAGACCTTGAGGAGATTCCTGAAGCGAAGAGCTACGCACAGCAGCTCCTCAATGAGTTTCCTGATTTTCCATTGAAGGGAGATCTTGAACGGTTTGTTGACAAGGCGTCACTCTGCTTAGAGGCTCGGTCATGAGTTTATCCGATAGTCAGATGCAGTTCAGAGAAAATGTGGAGGTCACAGCGATTGTATCTACCTATGCATCCGAATCCTTTATGAGAGGTTGCTTGGAAGATCTTGTCGAACAAACCTTATTCCAAAAGGGGCTTTTGGAGATTTTGGTGATTGACTGTGCATCACCCGAAGACGAGGGGAGAATCATACGCGATTTTCAGGCACGGTATCCCAATATCAGTCACGTTAGAATCTCAGAGCGAGAAACGCTTGCTGGAGCATGGAACATTGGAGCTGCGTATGCGAGAGGCCAGTTTTTAACGAATGCAAATACCGATGATAGACATCATCCCGAGTGCCTTGAAAAGTTGTCACTCGCCCTAAAGGCGCATCCAGAGGCTGACCTTTCGTATGCGAATGTATATCAGAGTACAAAGCCGAATGAGTCATTCAGAGAGAATCAAAAAGAGATCATTTATCGATACAAACCATTTTTTGCGCCAGAAGTATTTCTCCACTACCAATTTGGATGCCAGCCGCTTTGGCGAGCATCGCTTCATGAGAAGATTGGCTATTTCAATAAAGACTTGCGAGCAGCGAGCGATTATGAATTTAACTACCGCTTTGCGCTTGCGGGTTGTAAAGCCATTCATATTGATGAAGCGCTTGGCAGCTTCCTTGAGCGAGATGACTCGTTATCCCTCGCAGATAGTACTTCCCTCGATGAACAGATGATGCTGAGGCAACGGTATGCGACACCTGAGGGAATCCTCAATCTCTATTCGCTTGAAGGGTATGACACGACCTCAGATGCGAGTAAAATTAGTATCTTTCATGATATCTCTCTTCGCGCACTCAGTGTTCGTTATCCATGGCGTCCTCATTGTGTAGACAGTGATCCAGATTTAGCCCTTATTGCCATTAGTGCAGCGATTGCTTTGGATTCAAAAAATCCCACCTTGATGAATAACTTTGCCGTTGCACTTCAGCAAATTGAAAGGGAGGCAGATGCTCGCCGTGTTCTCGAAAGCCTTAAGGCGCTTGGAGAGATAGAGCACACTGTTGGCGAGGATGCTTCAGTATCACATAACTTGCGCCAACTCAGTAATTCATCGTGGGAAGATATTCGTCTTGAGGCCAGCCTTCAGCTTAGCTCTCCTTTTTGAGGCGCCTTTCCTGAAAACGGTTAGCGTTGACTGCTTTTGCCTCTGCAGCGGAAAGTGGTTGAGGCTCTTGTAATAACGAGCTCGTAAGCTGTTGCGCCAGTAATGGAATCGAGCTCAGACCACGTGAGCCAAATCCGATGAAAAACGCATGATTTGGAGATATATCTTCCTGAGATGTTATTGAACCAACGATCGGGAGCCTGTCTCTTGTTGACGTACGAAATGCCACTCTGGCCGTAGTTGCTTGAGCTGTCTCTGAAAATAACTCTGGTGTCCAGTGACACAGGTTCCGCAGCATCTCTCCGTTTTCATGCTCTCGTGGTGTTTCCTCATATGACCCGTGATCATAGGACGCACCGAGCAGATGTTTCCCGTCTTGTGATGGTAAAAGGTAGCCATCATAACACAGTATTTGCTCTAAGCTGGTTGAATGTTGACTTTCATCAATGAATGCGAGCTGGCCTCGAACGGCTTCTACCGGCAGATCGCTTGAATCAAACAATTTGGCTGCTTCAAAGGCGTTCGCATAAATAACAACGTCACTCTCCTTTTCCAGTGTGAGCAGCTTTTCGGAGGTAATTGATGAGTTTGTAATGACGTCAATGAGATTCCCATGTTCGTTGAGCATAGTTTTGGCAACTGAAGAAGGTTGAATCCAGCCTCCGAGCTCGTAGAAAAATGCAGGAGATTGGATCGAGGTGCCCAAGATGTTACAAAGTTCTGTTGACTCGATTCGTCGCGCAATTTCGGGCGGCATCATCAGGGTTTCTAGTTCGTTTAGTAGGGCTGCAAGACGAGCCGTTGAAGGAAAATGAATAATCCCAGCTGTATTGAAGAGCGATGAATCAGAGTGTCTTTCCAGGTGAGCTAGCTGTTGGCGCGCATATAAAAATGCTGGGAGATAAAGGCTGCTGGCGGCAGAGGGCTTTCTCGATATGTACGGTAAGATAACGCCCTGGGGATTTCCAGAGGCCTTCGAGCAGATACGAGATTCCTGTTCGTAAATATGAACGGATACGCCCCGCGTAGCGAGAGTATATGCAAGAGTTACCCCGGCATATCCACCCCCAATAATACTCGCTCGTTTTATTTTTGTTACATTCAGTTTTTGACTTGCTGATTTGAAGACTCCACGAATAGTCTCTCGTTTTCCCTCGGGATGCTTCACTTTGGTAACGAGACAACCAACGCTTTCAAGTGCTCGTCTGAGCCACCCTGCCGATGAATATGTAGCGAAGGTGGTTTCGGAGTGAGATTTTGTTCGTAGTATTTCAAAGAGTTCAGGGTTCCATAGCTCCGAATTTGAAGCTGGATTAAACCCATCAAAATACCATGCATCCGCCAGGAATAGCTGTCTTTGGATTGTTTCATTTGCATCTCCAAGAACAAGATCGAGCGTGGCTTGATACTGTGGGAACGATAGGCGATGGCTTCCTCGCAGGGGAGGGGGATAGCTATTGAGCAGATGTGTCACTTCTGATGAAAACTCAGAGAATGGCGCAAGTGCTTTCTGCAGGTCGGTGATTGATAAAGGATTTGATTCGAAAGCAACATAATAGAGATGAGCACTTTGAGTGACTGTCTTGCGCCAAAGATGAAGCGTGGCAAGAAAGTTCAGACCTGTTCCAAATCCAAGCTCTCCAATGACGAATGCGTTGCGAGGAGGTCCCTGAAACGTATCCTTTGTCCAACGTTGCAGAAGCGTATTGCCCTCGAGGAAGACTGCCTGTGTTTGTTGAAGAGGATTTTCGGATGGGTAGTAGATGTCATCAAATTCAGATGAGAACGGGACTACTCCTTCAATCCATTTTAGCTTGGCGTACGGGACACTATACATAAATCGCAGCTTTGAACGATGTTTCTCTGCAGAGTGTATAGGAAGAACGTAGAAGAAAGAAAGGAATAGGTTAAACCTGAATTGCTATAACCGAATTACTTTTTTCCCTTTCTCTTGCTTGGAGTTAATCAGTTGTGACAAGAGTGGAAATTGTCTTGTTTGAGAGGACGGCAGGTTGCGTAAGAGCTTTACGGTATGATGCAGATTAGTCGCTTGCATGAGTTCTTTGGGAAGAATGCCTCTTTCTGATACGGCGCCAATAAAAAGCTCAGAAAGCTTCTTTTTTTCATTGAGTGTGCGCTCCAGATGGAGGAGGAAAGCAAATAAGGAGAGCTCCGATATTGGTGGCAGGTCAAGACTATATGAATCTTCTCCATAATAAACAGCTTCTGCACTGAGGCGGAGCATTTTCGCTATAATACGATTTTGAGACTCTTGATTTTGTGATTTGGCATATTGAGTCATCCGTAGAATTCTTTCTTTTGTATCGCTTATCGCTTGATGAGAAGCAATAACGCGATCTTGAAACACAATCCCTTCATTAATTGTCAGATCTCGAGAGGTAAGATATTGTTGAAAGTCTGAAATGCACTCAACCCCGAAGCCATATCGCGCATCATCTGGACTAAGTTTTTTTGCCATAGAGTTATCAATTGAATCTACTCGAAGTGTGACTCGTATGAGGTCGAGGTCTCGAATCCGCTGGCGATGATGTGGAAGACCTAACGCAGTCTGGAGTGCCAAGCGCGCTGCTCCCCCTTTGTATCCATATCCAGCTGGAGGTAATGGAAGATGTTTCATAGTAGGAGCTTCCAGCGTTACTCCCCACGGATGAATACTTCGCACTCGTGCCTCAGGAAAGTGCTGAAAGAAAAACTTTCTTTTGGACGCAATCCCACATTCCGAGGCATTAAGGTATTGCTCTCGTCCGAGAAGGATTGTCTTAAGAGCCTTAAACCGCGTGCGGTCTCTCATGGTGGCTCGTATGGCTTCAAGTGTTGCGAACGTTTCCATTATTACTGTTATGGAAGCGGTTGCATGGGGAGTGGCATCGAAAATGGCCGATAAATATACGTATATTCAGTTAGTTAGTGGCGTTTTTGAAGATAAATTGATAAGACAAAAGCATGGATGACAAGAACTACATTACCCCATCAGGATTGCGTAAGCTCAAAGAGGAGCTGAAGGCGTTGCGCACTGATGAACGTCCAAAGTTAACAGAGACTATTGCTTGGGCAGCCGCGAATGGTGACCGCTCTGAAAATGGCGATTACCTATACGGTAAGAAGCGGCTTCGGGAGATTGATCGAAGGATTCGTTTTCTTTTAAAACGCATAGAGAATGCGGAAGTTATTGATCCAGTCATGCAGTCTGGAAGTGATGTAAAATTTGGAGCAACGGTTACAGTTCTAGACGAAAATGAGATTGAAAAGACTTTTACAATAGTAGGAACAGACGAAATAGATCTTGAGCAGAAGAGAATTAGCTGGAAGTCCCCTGTGGCGAGAGCTCTTTTACGAAAAAGAGTAGGAGATGTTGTAACGGTTCGAATGCCGAAGGGTGATGAAGATTTAGAAATCGTTCATGTAGAATACACGAGGGTTGGATAGGCTACTCAACGATGACGAAATGAAGAATAGTAGGAGAACTCTGCAAAACTAGGTGGGACAGCCAAGAGATCACAGGTAATAAAAAAGCTTATCGATAGTGATAGAGAGAGTAGTAAGAACCTGATAGAAAATCATAACAACAAGGTCCCAACGGAATAGACTGAGTGCGAGAAGGAGAATAATGAGAAGCGTTCCGACAGTTCTATAGATGCGTACTCTTTTTCGCTGCCGGCGGAGCTTAATAAGCTCTGGATGGAATTTATTCAGCCGCTTTTTCCTCACGTTTGGGCTTAATTGAGGTTGGTGCGAGAGGGCTCCTGCCAATGCCTTGTAAACTGATTCCGCTGATGGAGGCCGCTTCGCTGGATTTTTATCCATGCACCTCATGATTAAGTCATGAAGCCAATTCGGACAATCTTCTCTAAATTCGAGGAGTGAAAGAGGCTCCTCTTCAATTTTTTTCCGCACGAGATCAGGCATGTTTGAATAATCAAATGGGTATCTATTCGTGACGAGTTCATAGAGAAGGATTCCCAGAGCATAGATATCGCCCCGAGAGTCACACTTCTGAGTTTTAAGATATTCAGGGCTAAGATAGTGTATCGTTCCTACTACACGACCATCTTCAGTGAGTCGATGATTCGCTTTCATATCTGGGGAGTGGTTTTGAATGCTCTCATCCTGAGATTGAGGTTCGAGCATTGTTTCACGGATAGAAACTCCAAAGTCAGTTATTTTGGCAATACCATTTGAATTCAAGAGCACGTTTTCTAACTTTATATCACGGTGAACGATGCCAGCTTGATGAATTGCGTGTAACCCAAGAGCAACTTGCCTTCCAACACTGGTAATCTCTCGCCACGTGAGAGTTTTTTTTGATTGAGTGATGTCAAATAGAGATGTTCCATCCACGTATTCAAGGACCAGTCCAACGTAACAGCCCCAAGTAAAGCAGTCATAGAGCTTGATGACATAATCACTATCAATTTTGAACGCGATCCTAATCTCTTGATGAAGTCGCTGTTTCGTTGTTTCTTGATGAGGACCATCAATAAAGATCAGTTTTAGGGCTATATCCCGTCCGACCTGTAGGTCTTTCGCTTGGTATACCATACCCGATGTGCCGCGTCCGAGCGTTTTGATGATCTGATAACGGTTAATTATGAGATCATCAGCTTTAAAGACACTCATCACGTAGGCTGATTGTTCGCTAACTGGACCCATTTTCTTATTACGAATTTTTCGTATACCGATTAAAAAAGCGCTACAAAGTGCTCAGTGCCTGCTAAGAACGTACGCTATAACGTGAGGAAGCGCATCGTGTTTTCCTAACTATCGTCAGCTTATGATAATATGTGAGAGTTAGGAGCCGTCATTTCACCAGGACGAGGTCTTTTTGCGAAAGAGAGCTTCGCGGAACAAGTTTGTATTGTTGGAACAGCAAGCGAGTGCGAAGGTAGTGCAATGAGTGTTTCATACATTATGTATGTGTGTTGCTAAATAATACGAGAGACGAGAATCGATTGACCTCACATTACAATACACTACCATTTGAGAGTTTCCCGTCACCGGAGAGGTCGCTAGAGAGGCTGTGGTGGACGGCAAGGCTGCGGGGAGTTTCAGTGCCCCGACCCATTCAGTCGAGAGTGCTCGAGGTGGGCTGCTCAACAGGTATTCACCTGATAAGTATGGCGGAACAGTATCCCACCATCGAGTTCGTTGGGATTGATCCCTGTCAAGAACAGATAGACCAAGCCAAGGATTGGGCAACGCAGGTGAAACGGCAGAATGTTAGCTTTTTCTCTGAGAGACTGGAAGTATTAGCAGACTCCTTGGGAACCTTTGATTATATTATTTGTCATGGGGTGTATTCTTGGATTCCCCTGAATGAGAGAGCGGCATTACTCCAGTCAATCGCAGACTGCCTCTCCGAAAAAGGAGCGCTGTATCTTAGTCACAACTCTATGCCTGGATGTAATGCTCGTTCGAGTGTTTGGCAAATGATGAGGACGATCGATAATCCTCATGCACCGATAGAAGAGCGTATCCAACATGCTCGAGAGTATTTGAAGTCCAGCGAGATGCGTGTAGTAGACGCGCATCGCCCTTATGGTATGCAGCTCCGGGAGGAGATTGAGCGGAATATAGCGCGTTCAGATAGTTTTATTCTTCATGAACTTCTCAATCCTGCTGCTGATGCCGAATGGATTTCGGAAACAATCGGCACTCTTCAACGTCTTGATTTTTTCTATGCAGGCGATGCTCATCCCCAGAGAAATCATGCTCTGAGTGAAGAGGTTCATTATTCAGAGCATACACCCCAAGAACAATTTGATTCCGTAGAGAGTGCGGTTCAATACTTTGATATTTTATATCCATCAAGCTTCCGCGGCAGTGTCTTTGTGAAGAATGGTGGGAGAGCGTTAGTCACGCCTGAAGCGAAGGCGCTTGATGGCTGTTACGTCAGTTCCCCCCTTGTGAGCAGTTCCGTTAAGGACGAGGATCTTTCTTCATTGCGAATGATCCCTTTTTACGGACCCTCCGAGGAAGTGATAGAGGTGAAAGCGCCAGCCTACAAGTACTTACTTGTTGAGCTTTCTCAGCTCTGGCCTCGTGGAATTTTGCTCTCCTCACTTTTTGAACGTGTGGAGAGTCGATGCGATATTTCCTCATCGGAACGGGAATATCTCATGCGAGAGTTGCTTAAGTTGTACTTCAGGAATCTACTTGAGGTGCACAGTGATGAGCTTGCAGTTGCAAATGTTCTTCCGGAGTTGCCAGTGGTGTCCCCATTCAGGAGGTTAAAGGCTGCGGGAGACTGGACGATCACACTCAGAGGAGAGTTGTATAAAACTGACGCTCTAGACCAGTTACTGATCCCCCTTCTAGATGGCACGCAGACAATGGACAATTGTAAACAGGCGGTGCTGAAGGCAGTTCATGCAAAAGAGCTGCGGATGAAGGGCAGTGAGGGAAATATAGAAGCGAATGAGATAGAGCAACTGGTACGAGAAGCAGTGGAAGAGCGTTTTGCGCAATATCTTGATCGTGGACTTTTTATTGCTGATTGTGAGCCAATAAGATAAGTCACTCGAAGAATCCTATCTTCAATGTCTGCTGCTCTTTTCAAAGGTGTCTTTCCTTGGTATACCCTTGAGCTCAACCCTGTTTCCTGGATATGACTCCTGTGAGCGTTATGAAAGAGCCGACTTCATTTATTCAACTACTAGGAAACGGTTCTTCGAGATGCTCGTTTGAATTCTTTCCACCGAAGAGCGAGGAAGAGTTGCCGAAAGTAAAAGCAACGCTCCGCCGCTATACCGCTCAGAGGCCTTGTTTCATGACCGTTACTTATGGCGCGGGAGGTGGAACGAGGCATCTCACTCGGGAGTTAACGACCTTTATTCAAAAAGACCTCGGGATTCCAGCTGTTGCCCATCTGACTTGCGTCGGACATTCTCGAGAAGAGATTGATAAAATTCTAGACGAATATGAAACCCTCGGAATTCGATACATATTGGCATTGCGAGGTGACCCGGATAATGAAGAGGGAGTGTTTAGACCTCATCCAGAGGGATTCTCATGTGCGCGTGATCTTGTTGCCCACATCCAACAGCGGCGAACATTTTCGATAGCGGTAGCTGGCTATCCTGAAGGACATCCTGAGGCTCAATCGCGTACTGAGGAGCTAGAGTATTTACGACAAAAAATAGAAGCGGGAGCTGAGATTATTTTGACTCAACTCTTCTTTGATGCAGATGCATATTTGGCTTTTGTGGGTGATGCAAGAGATGTTGGAATAACAGCCCCCATTATTCCAGGTATCATGCCGATCGGTAATGTGAAGCAACTTAAGAAATTTACGGTAATGTGTGGTGCCACTATCCCAGATAAGATTGTTGGTGACTTAGAGGATATTGCTTCCGATAAGGAAGCGGTAAGGGCGTACGGAGTGAAAGCGGCTGTGGAATTGTGTGAGGTCTTGATGGCAAATGGCGTTCCTGCAATCCACTTCTATACGCTCAATAAGTCGAAGCAAGTTGAAGCGATTTGCGAACAGCTAAGAGATAAGCGAATAGGGATAACGGGGAATAGAGAGGAATTTTAGTTTTTTGGGCATCCGAAGAAATTTCCTGTTGATCTCCAAGCTGCACGTCCGGTGAGCACGTTCGGTTGTGATTCTATTTTTCCCGAGGACAGACAGTCCTAAGTTGCTGAAATTTCAATATAAAACCTCTACCAAGTCGATGCCTTCTCGTAACCCGCATAATTGTTTGCTGTAACTGCTAGGAATTTGCCATACCGAGCGTCTCAGTATCTTAAGAAGGGAAAAAAATGTAGAGTTATCATTCTCTTCTGAAAGGAGAGTCAGTATACTTGAATTTTGCATTCAAGTATAAAGGGGGTCATTTCGCCCTCTGTTTTTTTACAGTCAGAAACACGGAAACACACCGCATGTCGAGTGATACAGAAACACTAGAGAATTTTACTAGTCAGGACTACAAGTACGGATTTACCGTCGATATAGAGGCAGATGAGCTTCCTACCGGACTGAATGAAGAGATTATCCGTGCCCTGTCGGCGAAGAAAGACGAGCCTGAATTCATGCTTGAATGGCGGCTGAAGGCATACAAAAAGTGGTTAACCATGAAGTCGCCAGAGTGGGCTTTCTTAGAAATTGAGCCGATTGACTATCAAGGATTAAAGTACTACTCGGCCCCGAAACAAAAAGCAGAATTAAAGAGTCTTGATGAAGTTGATCCGAAGTTACTTGAGACATACGAGCGATTGGGAATTCCACTGGAGGAACAAAAGCGGTTAGCGGGTGTTGCAGTTGATGCAGTCTTCGATAGTGTCAGTATCGCTACTACCTACAAAGAGGAGCTGCACAAAGCTGGAGTGATCTTCTGTTCCATTTCGGAGGCAGTTCGTGAACACCCAGAGCTTGTAAAGAAATATCTTGGTTCTGTGGTTCCCTACACCGATAATTATTTTGCAACACTGAACTCTGCGGTGTTTAGTGATGGAACGTTCGTTTATGTTCCGAAGGGTGTTCAGTGCCCACTTGAACTTTCGACGTACTTTCGTATCAATGCCCAAAACACTGGTCAGTTTGAGAGAACATTGATTATTGCTGATGAGGGGTCTTCGGTAAGTTACCTCGAAGGGTGTACTGCGCCAATGCGGGATGAGAACCAGCTCCACGCTGCTGTGGTTGAACTTGTCGCGTTGGAAGGCTCTCAGATTAAATATTCTACAATCCAAAATTGGTACCCTGGTGATAAGTCTGGGAAAGGTGGCATCTACAATTTTGTTACGAAACGAGGAGTCGCTGAGGAGAATGCAAAGATCTCTTGGACTCAGGTTGAAACGGGCTCTGCCATTACATGGAAATATCCGAGTTGCATTTTAAAGGGAGACAACTCAGTTGGAGAATTTTATTCCGTAGCGATTACGAATAACAAGCAGCAAGCGGATACTGGCACCAAAATGATCCACATCGGTAAAAATACCAAGAGTACCATTATCTCGAAGGGGATTTCAGCTGGCACTGCGCAGAACAGTTATCGAGGACTCGTAAAGGTATTGCGGGGAGCAGACAACGCGAGAAACTTCTCACAGTGTGATTCAATGCTGATGGGCGATAAGTGTGGGGCGCATACCTTTCCCTACATTGAAGTTGATAATCCAACTGCTCAGGTAGAGCATGAGGCCACTACTTCTAAAATTGGAGAGGACCAGTTGTTCTATTGTAATCAGAGAGGGATTTCGACTGAGGATGCCATCGGCATGATAGTTCATGGTTTTTGTAAAGAGGTACTCAATGAGCTTCCGATGGAATTTGCGCTAGAGGCAAGGCAATTACTTGCAATAAGCCTAGAGGGAAGCGTCGGATAATTTTTCAACAGAGAGAAGTATTTCTAGAAATCAAAGAGAAGAGAGAGGAATGATGTTAAAAATTTCAAATCTACAGGCACGGATTGAAGAGAAAGAGATCATAAAGGGGCTCAATCTTGAGATTAAGCCAGGAGAGACTCATGCGATCATGGGTGTAAACGGTTCGGGAAAAAGCACATTGGCGAATGTGTTGGGCGGACGTGAGGAGTACGAAGTCACTGGCGGTTCTGTTGAGTTTCTCGGTAAGGATCTGTTGGAAATGGATCCTGAGGAAAGGGCTCGTGAAGGGCTTTTTCTTGCTTTTCAATACCCAGTAGAGCTGCCTGGGGTCTTAATTTCTTATTTTCTTCGTACTGCGTATAACGCTATCCGCGAGCACAGGGGAGAGGCTGCTGTTCAGGTAAGAGAGTTCAATAAGCTCATTCAAGAGAAGTCAAAGCTCCTTCAACTCAGTCCAGAGCTCTTAAAGCGCTCAGTGAATGAAGGTTTCTCAGGTGGTGAGAAAAAGCGAAATGAGATTTTCCAGATGGCGATTCTTGAGCCGAAGCTGTGTATTCTTGATGAAACAGACTCTGGTCTCGATATTGATGCACTCCAAATTGTATCGGAGGGAGTTAATACGTTAAAGCAGGAAGACCCTGAGCGATCATTTCTTCTCATCACTCACTATCAACGATTATTGAACTATATTGTGCCGGACTATGTACATGTGATGATCGATGGAAAAATCGTTAAAAGCGGTGGAAAAGAACTTGCTCTTGAGCTTGAAGAGAAGGGCTATTCAGCCTTTCAATCATCATCAGCGGCATAACGTATCTTAGTGACGAACCTAAGGAGCTCTATCGAATGAAGGAAGCCATGAGTACAGATAGCGAAGAGAATACCATTCCATGGTATGATAGAAGTATCCGAATACTTGAGGAGAAAGGTGGGAGTCAGGTGCCGAGTCTTTTGCATGAAAGACGTCTGGAGGCCCAGGCTACTCTCCTGCGAATGGGTCTTCCCTCAGCGAAGTCAGAAGATTGGAAATACACTGATATTAGGGATGTACGAGCTGGAAATTTTGCACTGGCAATGCCTGAGTCTGTATCACAGGTTGATGAAGATGTGCGTCAATTGCGAGCGCTGCCCTTAGATGAGGTTTACAGAATTGATACGGTTGATGGATTTGTAGCGACGCACCTATCACAGCTGCAGGCTGCCTTGCCGGAGGGAGTTGAGGTTGTGCAGTTGAGTGAGGCGAGTGCGAGTCAGTCTCAGCTCTTGGAGCAGTACTTTGGGAGCTCTCTCACGATTACGAGTGATTCTGTTGCGGCATTGAATACCGCATTTATTCAAGACGGGATTGTACTAAAAGTTTCCAAGGGAACGGTGCTTGATAAGCCACTATACATTCAGCACATTTCTTCGGGGTTAAGTGATCACACAGCGAGTTTTCCACGGTTGTTAGTAGTGGTTGAGGAAGGGGCCCAAGCTTCGGTGATTGAGCACTTTACGGCAGTAACTGGTAGCTCTTCATTCTGTGCCAGTGTGTCAGAGCTATTTGTGGGAAAGAATGCCCATCTTTCTCATTATCAAGTTGGAGAGGATTCCCTAGAAAATATCCGGTTTAGTCGAGTAATGGCTCACCAAGAGAAAGACTCCGTCTGTCGGATGCACTCTTTCACATTCGGTGGAAAATTGGTGAGGAACGAAGTTCATCCCTCCCTCCTTGGTCAAAATGGACGAACATGCATGTACGGATTGTCTGTTCTCAAGCATAATCAGCATGTTGATAATCACACCGTGCTAGACCATGCTGTTCCACACTGTGAAAGTGATGAGCGCTATAAGGGCATCTATGATGATCGTTCTCAAGGAGTTTTCTGTGGCACGATAATCGTTAGGCCGGATGCGCAAAAAACGAATGCCATTCAAAATAACGCAGCTGTAGTGCTCTCCGATAAGGCGCGAATCAATGCAAAACCACAGCTCAAAATCTGGGCAGATGACGTGAAGTGTACCCACGGTGCAACCGTTGGCGCGCTGGATATGCAACAGCTCTTTTATCTGAGATCACGCGGTGTTAGTGAGCGAGATGCTAAGAATATGCTGTTGAGAGCATTTGCTGGCGATGTTACGCAAGAAATCGACCTCGAATCCCTTAGAGTCCTGATTGAGGATCGGGTCGTGGAGAAATTAAGTCTCTAGAGGACACAAATCAGCACTTTTTCCGATTAGCTTTATAGAGTCTCAGTCTGTGAAGCTACTTTTTACAGACTGCTCTTCACAGAGATAATCTATAGGAGTAAAAAGTGACTGAAATAAACGAATCCTTTTTTAGAACGAATATTGCACAAGTAAAGACCGAGCTGAAGGAATATCAGGCTGCCCAAAAGGAACTCAATGCCGATCATAGCGTGGGAAATTGGGGAAGAGGGTGTGTTAGCCAGAATTTTTGGTGTGGAGATAGAAACGGCTATCAACGATCAGTTTTTCTGCGTCGCCAAATAAATTTTCTGTCTGGGAAGCTCGAACAATTTATATCAATGCTTGAGCGATTCTTGAAGAAGCAGTCTGAGGCTGAAGTACGATGCGGAAATGCTTCTGAAGACAAGCCATTAGAGAAACCTGGATGTGAACATTCAAGTACTGATGGAGTTGGAGATTCTGGATCAGATCCCAGTGCGGGAGAGCCTGCTCCTGTAGAGAATACAGGGGCAAATAGCGGGTCGCCAGCCGTTGATACTCAGAGTTCGGAAGTTGAGACCTCTCAGCAAGAATATCCTTGGCTAGAAAAGTCTAGCTGTAGAACGTTTGTTGCTGACTTGCTCGGGAAAAAGAAGGGAGACCTCGTTAGTGAAGAGCGACTCCAGCACGGACTTGTTGCCTTTTTACTCAAGCATATGCATGGCGATGATGTTCTTGCTGCCTATTTAGAGATGCGGAAGGGCGTTCGGGTTACTGACCAGACAAATCGTGTAGAGGAGAAAACATCGGGGGCTCTCAAGGAGTTAGTTCGTACGGGTACCCTCACCCAAGAGCAGGCTGAAAATATCAATGGTCTGACTTTTAGAGCGGCTCAATTAGATGATCGTGGTAAAAAACTTGGTGGGCGATTAGGAACAGATGCGGCCGTAGATAAGGTTTTTAAAGCCATCAACAAAGCTTTTGATCATATCTTTACCGCGCTCAACGGTGCCACGCCCATTAAGGGAAGAGCTCTTTAGCAGAGCCACTAATCTGAGGGTAAGAGCCAAAATGGCTCTTACCCTATTCACGTCTGAGATACAATGCATTGAGAATCCCCGTCAGATTTAGGGAGCCGTAGCCGACTCTCTATGCATACTCGATGATGTCGCCATCTGCTTTTCCTGACCCAGACGCTTCCCCCATGGGGTAGAGCTCGCTTTCACGAGTTTACTTGGAGTTCCCTCGAAGATAACTTTTCCTCCACGAGCTCCCGGGCCTGGGCCCATTTCGATAAGATGGTGAGATCCCCTTATCACATCGTGGTCATGCTCTATCAGCACTACACTGTTCCCCTGACGTACAAGAGAATTGAGGAACTTCAATAATCTCTGAACATCTTTACGGTGAAGTCCCACAGTGGGTTCATCAAGTACGTACAGCGTGTGGCCTCGTTGGGGTTTTGCAAGCTCGATGACAAGTTTCATTCTCTGAGATTCCCCACCAGAGAGAGTTGAGGAACTTTGTCCAAGAGAAAGGTATCCGAGGCCGAGTTCGCATGCAGTATGAATTATTCTGTGGATCTTTCTATGCGCTGAAAACGCTTCTTTTGCTTCTTCAAATGTCATTTCAAGAACATCAGCAATAGTTCTTCCTTGATATCGAATAGAGAGCGCATCATCGCCGTAACGGCGACCACGGCAGTGATCGCAGGTAACATAAGCCTCCGAGAGAAATGTCATTTCAAGCTGAATGCGACCCAGTCCTTTGCATTCGCCACATCTGCCATTGCCTGAGTTATAGGAGAAGAAGCTCGCGGTCCATCCGCGGGCTTTCGCTTCGACAGTAGTTGCAAAGAGCTTTCGTATTTCATCAAAGACTTTAAGATAAGACGCTGGAGTTGAGCGAGCATTTTTGCCGATTGGACTTTGATCCACGACCAGGACTCTTTCAAATTCTTCGGTCAGTGATATTGAAGAGTGTTCTCCTCTGTACTTCAGGAGACCATTTTCACATGCTTCCATCGCAACTGGTAAAAGTCCTTCATGAATGAGAGTACTTTTTCCAGCTCCTGATACCCCTATGACGGTTACAAGTTGGTTAAGAGGGATGTTAATCGCAAGAGAATCGACATTATTTATGGCTTCTATCGTAAGAGCCAGAGTGCCTCCGCTATTCTCGGGTGAGGTGCTGCTTAACTCAACTGGTGATACGGAAGGATATACAAATTGTTTTTGAGGTCCGTTGAAAGTAATGGTACCCCCCAGTGTTCCGCCCTCTGGACCTACTTCGATAACATGATCAGCACATTGGATCAGAGATTCATCGTGTTCAATGAGAAGAATGGTGTTATCCCTTTCTCTTAGTCTTTTGAATTCGTGAAGAATACGCTCATTGTCATCAGGATGTAACCCGGCACTCGGCTCGTCAAAAATATATAGCGCTCCATTGAGAGGTGTTCCTAAAGCTGCCGCAAGCCTCAGGCGCTGCAGCTCTCCCCCAGAGAGATGTTCACAGCTTCGAGCGAGTGGAAGGTACTCAAGTCCGATACGCTCTAATACCTCTAAGCGCGCATAAATCTCTTGTAAAATAGGAGTTGCGATATCTTGAACTCTTTTGTCATAGTTACATTCTTCAAGAAATATCCGCATATCTGATGGAGTCAGTAGGCACAATTCGGCAATATTTTTGTGATTGATTCGAACATGTTGTCCGACAGATTTCAGGCGCGTACCATTACATGCCGAGCAGTTTCGTCCCCGAATAAATCCAGTGCCATCACAGTTCTCGCATCTTCCTCTTCGAGAGTGAAAAGAGAGATCCTCTGGATCCGGACGAAAGAATCCCTGCTGACACGATGGACAGGCTCGTTCCCTACTAAAAACTTCTTCCGCGTCCTGTGTATGAAGAATCACGGTACCGCCGCTAATAGCAAATATCTCCTCAATAGCTCCGGTAATAAACTCGTGAGGAACTCGCGAAGGATTGATGGTAGCCCAGACATATTCGATGTCATGCTGTTTTTGTCGCGCGACCCCCTCGCTTGCAAGTTTTCCTGTTTCGAAGAAATGTCCATCTACTCGGACTTCAAAAATTTCACTCTTTAATGCCCGACGGAAAATATCGCGATGAGCTCCTTTTTTCCCTTTGATGACCGGAGCAAGGAGCTTTACGGTCTCATCTCCTTTACTCCGAATAACGTCGCTGACTGTTTCAGCAGAGAGAGCTTCCACCTGCTGTTCTGGATGGTTAGGACAGTATTGCTGCCCTGCTTTTGAGTAGAGCAAGCGTAAGAAGTTATAGACTTCCGACATTGTTCCGATAGTGGAGCGGATTCCTGGTTGAAAAGTGTGCTGATATACACAGATTGTTGGTCTGATATTCGTAATTTCATCTATATCAGGCTTACTGAGCTCACGAATAAATTGACGAGCGTAAGGAGAAAGACAATCGAGATATCTCCGCTGTCCTTCTGCATATATGATATCCTTAGCAAGCGTTGATTTTCCAGATCCCGAGACTCCTGTGATTGCTACTATCGAATTATGAGGAATATCAACATCGATATTTTGCAAGTTATGTTCACGAGCTCCCCGAATGGAAAGAGGCTTTACTTCAGAAAAGGCTGGAGATGACCGAGAATGTTTCTTGGCGCTTTCTTTGCGCGGAGTCAATGCTTTAGCGGTTTCCACATATTCCTGTAAGCAACGCGCAGTATGTGACACGCTTTTTGAGGCATCCAAAAACGCTGTTGGTGATCCCGTCAGTATCACCTCACCGCCTGCTGCACCCCCTTCAGGACCTAAGTCAATCAGATAATCAGAACCAAGGATCAGCTCCTGATTGTGTTCAATGCAAATAACCGTATGTCCATTTATTGTGAGATCTCTCAGGAGGCCAATAAGCCTTCTCACATCATGTAGGTGTAATCCAGTGGTAGGCTCATCGAAAATCAGTAAGGAGTTTGCGGCATTTGCTCTTTTTAAGAATGGAATCAGTTTGAGTCTTTGCGCTTCTCCCCCAGAGAGTTCGCTTAGTGGATGTCCCAAGCGAAGATGCCCAAGCCCAAGACGTTCCAACAGACTTACGGTATCTGTAATTCCCTTCTGATCTGGAAACAGTTCTAAAAGCGATGTGACGGTGCAATCTAACCATTCAGCTACATTTTTGTCGTAGAGGGAAACCTCTAAAACCGTTGGTTGAAAACGCCTTCCTAAGCACTCTTCACATTGAATGTAGACATCACTCAAAAACTGCATGTCTTCTTTAAGATGGCCTGCTCCTTTACAAACTGGACAGCGACCTCCTTCAACATTAAAAGAGAAAGAAGAGCGTGTTAGCGAACGACGCTCAGCTTCTGGAGTGGCAGCCAGCGCATTGCGGAATATATCCCATACGCCTGAATACGTCGCAATATTTGCTCGCGGACTTTTAGTGAGCCCAGTCTGGTCAACGAGCAAGACTTGAGAGAGATGGTCAAATCCTCTGGCATTCTCTACCTGCCCCCGTTGCTTATAGATACTCCATGCATTCAAAAGTCCTTCGGAGACAAGTGTGCTTTTTCCAGAGCCAGAGACTCCCGTAATCGTCGAAAAATATCCAATAGGAAATTCGACCTTGATGTCTTTCAGGTTTCGAGCATTAAGGTTCCAGAGAGTTAATGTATCTCCCCATGTATCGGGAATTTCTCTTGGTTCTGGAAGAGCTGCACGATGAGCAATACCAGACCATTCCTCTTTTGAGCCATTAAATGTAATCGAGCCTCCCTCAGCTCCGGCCAGTGGTCCAAGTTCTATAACTCGATCAGCTGCATCAATGCAGTCCGTATCATGCTCTACCACCAGAAGTGAGTTCCCCTTTGCCTGGAGAGCTCGAACAGAATGCATCAGTCGTTCTGTATCTCGTGGATGCAGTCCGACGGAGGGTTCATCGAGAACAAAATGGGTAGAGATAAGCTCACTTCCAAGGGCTGTCGTGAGGTTTACTCTCTGAGTTTCTCCTCCTGAAAGAGTACGAGATGGTCTTCCAAGCGTCAGATAAGAGAGTCCGAGATCGTCCAAATATTGCAATCTCCCTCGTAACCGAGCGAGAACTTCTTGCAGGTCTCTGGATGGGATGTCTCGAGAATGAATTTGTTCTTCTACTCTTTGAATCCAGGGAGAAAGCTTCTTTATCGGAGTATTCCATATTTCGGGAAGTGAGGAGCCACAAATTTGAAAGAGGTGCGCTTCGTTCTTTAAGCGACCGCCATTGCACCCTTGGCATAGAATCTGTGAGCGATAACGGGAAAGAAGTACTCGAATATGCATTCGATGCTTCTTCTTCTCTAATTTTGAAAACCAGGGATAGACACCAGTATATGTTTTGTCTTTATGTGAAAGAATGAGTTCTTTTTGTGATGGTGAAAGTTTATGCCATGAGAGAGAAGTCGGAATATCATTATCATCACAAAATCGTAGAAGCTTTTTTTGAAGAGAGGAGTCAGAAGATACTTTCCATGGATGAATTGCTCCTTCTTTTAAGGAAAGTCCGTCATGAGGAATTATTTTTTGTTCATCGATGAGAAGTTGATATCCAAATCCAGTGCACAAGGAACATGCACCAATATTGCTATTTGAATCAAAGAGAGCCGCGCGCCGTTTGGGTACTTCGAATGAAAGCGGTTCAGCATCAATATTAGGAAGTTCGTATGTCTCCGAGAAGAATACTTGGTTGCCCCTTCTTCTTGGGAATAGTAAGAGCTCTTCTTCTATGCTATCCGGGAAGATTACACGAGCTCTTCCCCGTGATAGTTCATAGGTCTGTACGAGATTCTCTTTGAGTTCATTGTCTCGTAGCTTTCCTGTTTTATGTCGAGAAATTGCAATCAAAAGGTTATCGGGCAGTACGCTAACGTCACTGATGTCCTCAAGTTTTTGCAAGCGGTTCTTCTCTTCATCAAAGTATCGGCTATAACCAAGGAGAGAAAGTCGGCTTAACTCATCGCCACGCTTTTTTTTCGGCTTCGGGAGAAATATTGGGCTCGCAATAATTATTTCACGATTCTCTTTTAGGGAGCTCAACCACTCTTTAAGTAATGAGAAGACATCCTGCGGAGAAAACGCTATGAGTTCGGTTCCTGTGTGAGGACAGCACGGGACTGAAAGGTTTGCCCATAAAATTTTCAGGAGATCATTTATATTTGTGATTGAACCTACGGTAGATCGCGAACTTATAATCCGTGTCTTTTGCTGGATAGCAATTGCAGGACGAACATTCTCGACGGAGAGAACATTTGGTTTCTTTAGCCTGTCGAGAAACTGACGAGTATATGGTGAGAAGGTCTCGATATAACGACGCTGTCCTTCTGCATAAACTGTGGAGAAAGCCAGAGAAGATTTTCCAGACCCGGACAATCCCGTGATGACTGTCAGCAGGTCGTGTTCAATATCTAGAGATATATCCTTAAGGTTGTTTTCAGCGGCTGCTCTAATTTTTAAAGGAAGATGCTTTGTGCTCATGTGCCTAGGCTGCTCGCTGTTCATCGATCGTTACGGTAAAGTACAAAATAGTGTTCATCGTCGTAAAACGCAGGATAAAAAAATCTTAGTAGAAGACGCTACCATTCAGGTAATCTTTACAAGGAATTAGTCTAACAGGCAGATAAATAAATAAAAAAGCATCTGTCGAAAATACCGATGAGCTGGCATAAAAAAGGAAGGTATTCGAGAAAGCGGAGAGCTATTGAATGAAGCTGCTCACTAGCATCGGTTCCAGTACAGTGTACGCGTGCCATAAGAAGTATGCGCGCTTGGAGAGCTCATGCCCTCCTTCTTACTTCGAGGTGGCTTTAGTACCTCCTATCTCTCTAGGGTCTACTACCGCTCTAGGATCTACTATCGCTCTAGGATCTACTATCGCTCTAGTGCATGACCCCTCTCTCTCTGATGTGATGAGTATTCTCAGCCCTTATCCTGTTAGGAGGCGATATCTGCATGCCGCCTAGACTGCTTCTTACTGCCGGCGAGCGAGTTTTTAGTGCCTCTTACAGGCAATCATTTAGACCTCTGTTCTCTTACGAGCCAAAGTGCCCGATATGCCACCCTGTTAACTTCAACCCTAAAATGGAGAAACCATCCTATGAAGTTTGTTAATTATGGTTACGACAGGCAGTTGCTAGCAAATCTTCGAATACTTTCCCGTTCCACTCCTGATCTGCGACCCATTCACTTTCAGCCAGACGGCCACTGCCTACTCAATGGAGTGCGATACCATAGTCGACCAGAAGCAGCCTGCGGTGCCCTGATGGAGAAGTATATTCCTGACTATAAGATTATCCCTGGCACCTCCTTTCAGGTGCCAATCGGTGTCGGATGCGGTGGTGATGTACAAACTATTGATTTTCGTTTACGCGATATCTTTGTTGAGTATCATCCGCCACGTATTCATCAAGTCTCTCGGAGAGCAAAGGTGTTGCGAAAAGAATCACGTGAGATTCGCCGTCTTCGAGGGCTTCTTCGGAAGAGGGGAGTGTCTCGTAAGCTAAGAGACCAAACCTATGAACGTCTAAGAAGATGTTTAACAGAACAATACGTGGAAAGTAGAATGGAGGTGCTGAGTAATAGTCCATTGACTCAGGATTTTACTCTCGTAGTGCTTACTTCGCCGGAGGAGCTCTATAGAGACTTTCTCTGCTCTCTTCAAATTTCACGACTTCCTGATATCGGTAGCTTTGTGTCTGAGTTCAAAAGATTGATGAAGCAGGTGATGGACGTAAGGGAAGAAAAAGTGCCAGGAAGTCAGTGGTAGAATCTTTCGGTTATAAGCAATACACACCGCTTCACAAAAGGAACGCCGAGAGAGTCGCGCGGTTATGTCATGAGCGCTTGATAAGAAACTAGCTCTTGATAGACTCCGTTAAGCCCCAGCAGCTCGTGATGACTGCCCTCTTCAATTATTTTTCCGTGATGAAGTACATATATTCTATCTGCCTTCTGCACAGTAGAAAGACGATGGGCTATTGCAATCAGAATACACTCATTCTTCATACTTGATATGGAGCTCTTAATTGCTGCTTCACTTTCGCTATCAAGAGCGGAGGTAGCTTCATCTAATAACAGAATGTCAGGCTTTCTCAACAATGCCCTGGCAATGGCAAGACGCTGCCTTTGTCCACCACTTAACTGAACACCTCTTTCTCCAACATAGGTCTGAAAACCATCGGGAAGTGAACGAATAAAATCTAAGATGGCAACCTGCTTGCAGACAGACTCGAGCTCCTCCCGAGAGACATTTTCAGCTCCATATTTCAGGTTTGCTTCTATGGTATCTGCAAACAGTAATGGCTCTTGGGGAACGAGTCCTATTCTCGAACGAGTCTCATGGATAGGCCTTGAGGCAATATCGACATCATCATAGAGAATCTCGCCCTCTTGAAGCTCGTAGAATCGTAACAGCAGATTCATGATGGTAGACTTTCCAGCGCCTGATGGGCCAACGAAAGCTATGAATTCCCCTTTGTGCGCTGAGAACGAAATATCATCGACAGCACGCACATCCTCACGCGTCGGGTACGAGAACGATACGTGTTGGAAGCGAAGACTATTTACAACAGACTGAGAGTCAATCGGCTCAGCAGTGTTCACTCTTTCTTCTTCGGCAGCAAGTGTTTCAAAGATACGTTCTGCCGCACCCGAGGCTTGATAGAGCTCCCCAAGACTTCCTGCAAGGAACGCGAAAGAGATCGCTACAATAGCGCCATAGAGCAGGAAGGCTGTAAGATCGCCAGATGATAGAGTGCCTGATGTTACGGATTGAATGCCGAGTAGGAGAATAAATACGAGAACCCCATTCATTAAAAAGTTTATGCTGGAGGCAAAGAAGGCAGCAAACTGCGAGCGGGCAAATCCGAGTTCTCGTACGGCACGTATCTGCCTTACAAATCTATCGAGCTCAAACTTTTCACCAGTGAACGCTTTTACTGTTCTAATACCACCAATCGATTCGTCCGCACTTGTTGTGGCTTCGCCAAGTCTTGCTTGTTGCTCCTTGCTTAAGGCCCGAAGTCTCTTTCCGAGAATGCGAGAGGCTGCAACTACGATGGGCAGCACAAGCGCTATAAGAATAGTGAGACGAGGCGACAAGAGCGCCATTAAAACAATTCCTATTATTACTTGTAGGAAATATCGAATCAAAACAGATAAGCGGATGCTTACAACATCTTGTAGCATCAACGTATCTGCATTGATGCGCGAGATTAAGTCACCCGTACGCTCCCCATCGAAAAACTGTAATGGCTTGCGAAGGAGAGATGAGTAGAGTCGCTTGCGCAGATCGAAGACCACTGAGTGCCCAACTTTTCCGAACCAATATGTTCGCAGGTAGAAAGCGATGGCTTGGAGTAAGAAGATACTTATCAGCGCGCTGCCTATAAGAATCGGCTGGTCGTTGACACGGCTCAGCGAGTTTTCGCTATTAAGGAAACGCCTGATGACTTCTGGAATTGCAAGGTTCACTCCTCCAGCAAGGAGAAGAGCGACCATCGCAAGGCATAAGGTGCCCTTGTAGGGATATGCGAGCTTAACAACATCGACGAGGCGAATAAACTTCGCTTTTGAACCTGGCGCAGTAGTTGCCGAAGTTGGCACATCTGTATTGGTATTGGATGCTTTCAATGGTATTGCCGTTTTGTCTTCTCGATTCTCCGAGAGGAATAATCTCGAAATCTTGCTTACATCACAATATTTCAATCATGGAAATGCAAGGGGTTTAGCGATTTATTAGCTCCCCTCTTTAAAAAAGGACTCATTCTGATTCTTCCTGAGGTATTCTGTGCAAACGGTGTCGATAGCAATGTCAAAATGAGGCTATTATCGATTGCGAATGACGAGAGTGTCGCCGTATCATCAGGGTAAATCGAACAGGAGTGAGTAGCGCTATGTCCCGTGATGCAATAGAGGATAGGATAGAAAACCTTCAAAAGGAAGTATTGCAAATCCCCGTCGTTCAAGAGGCATTTGCTCTGCTCGAACAGGGACTTTCGAGATCTTTGTTATATCACTCATCTGAGCATTCTCGTGATGTTCTTCGAGAAGTGCTTCATCTTGGTATCTACGATGAGCTTAGCCATGAGGAGTTGCAACTTTTGGCAATAGGAGCAGCCTTTCATGACACTGGTTTCATACACAAGTTGGTGGATAATGAAGCATTAGCTGCTGAAATGGCGGAACAATCCATGCGGAGTTCGGGCAGTTTTGACGACAGTGCCATACTAAAAGTTAGAGAGATGATTCTCGATACACGCTTAATTAATATCTCACAGCCGCATCTCACTTCCGTGGTTTCGCCGCTTGGAAGATATCTAATAGATGCAGACCTTGGTAATTTAGGCAGAGAGGACTTTTTTGATAAATCAGAGTTACTTCGTCAAGAATTAGGGATCTCTCGCCAACTCTTTTATCCTGATGTATTGAACTTTATCGAGTCGCATCTTTGGTTGACGCGTGCTGGTAGAGATCTGAGACGGACTTCGCAGCAGGAAAATGTTCTTCGCTTGAGGGAATATAATGAGTCACTTCAGAAATGTGGGGATGATGCAAGTGATGATGGGCTTGAACTTCCTCAGTTGCTTTCTCTTAGCCGTTTGCCTCTATTACTGAATTCCTCACTGAAGACCGATGTGGTAGTCAGACAGGCTTTGAAGCACCTCTGTCAAGAGCTCCAAGCAGAAGCCGCTACTGTGTTCATACTGGATGACGGTGGGAAGAGCCTTCGCTTTTGGGCCTTAGAAGGGGACGAAGCGAGCTTGCAGGACAAGGTCTTACCTTCGGATCGAGGTTTAGTTGGTTGGGTTATTCAAAATAAGCAGTCACTCATTTCGAATGATCCTCAGAATGACAGTCGATTTTATAGTGGCTTTGACCAGGAGACAGATTTTCAAACGCAAAATCTGGTGTGTGTTCCACTATTGGTACGCTCTCAAGAGATTATTGGGGCGTTACAAGTACTCAATAAAAGTAATCGGTCTGAATTCAGCGAAAGAGATCTTTTGTTTACGGAACGCTTTAGTCACCAACTGGCTCTCGCAATAGATAACTCTCAGCTCTATCAGCAGTCCGAGAAGATGCGGAATCAGCTCATGCGTCTCGATAAAAGAAAAGGTGAGATGATTACGGTACTAACTCACGAGTTGCGAACCCCACTAAATGTAATTCAAGGCGCAGCAGATATCTTAGCGAATTCGGAGATTACTGAGACGAAAACGCGAGATAAAATGTCGCAGACTCTCCAGCGCGGTGTTGTTCGACTCGTCAAGCTTTCGCAACAACTACAGAGCCTCTCTCGCATAGAAGGGAGTGAAGTAAGTATTCAGCGAGCAGTATTTTCAATCGGACAAATTCTTCAAACAATAGAGGAGCGCTATAAGACTCCCACTGAAGTGAGAAACCTTCAGTTTAGCGTTGAATGTGATAATCGAGAGCAGCATATTCAAGGCGATGAAGCGCTTCTGACGCTCGTACTTGGAAACCTTCTATCGAATGCAATTCGATTCACTGAAGATGGTGGTAGTATTATTTTGCGTGTTTGGTCTGAGCACGAGTTGCTCCACTTTGAAGTCGCGGATACAGGTATCGGGATTGCAGAAACTGAGCATGAACTTATCTTTGAAAAATTTTATGAGGTCGGTGATGCATTAGTACATAGCTCTGGAGATTATGCCTTTCGCTCCGGAGGTCTTGGGGTAGGGCTTGCTACTGCAAAAACCATAATAGAAGCTCACGGCAGCTCACTGACGGTGCGTTCCCAGCTCGGTGAGGGGAGTGTGTTTTCTTTCCGACTTCCCCTTAAGCAGTCTTAGTACTTCCGATACATTACTCTTTTGTGATTCCAGCGTCTTTATAATTGAGTGTTGCAACGATAAGAGGCTCCAGATTCTCTGCTTGTGATAGGGCAGCTCGTGCATCTTTGAGAATCATTCCCTGAAGTTTCCGAGCGACGTCGCCCGCATCTGTTTCGGAATTGATTGACTTGCCGATCTCAATGAAGGCGAGAGCAGTACTTCTCACGAGAAGAGAATTTTGTCCAAGCACCTCCGAGAGACTGTTCAATGCATTCAGATTGCTCGTGAGTTGTGCGTCAAATGCCTTAAGATCATCAAGAATGGCATAGGCATCGGCTGCCTTTGTAATTGTTCTCCGACCTCCAAAGAGGGGCTCGTCATTATGGAATGAACTTGGTTTTCCAACTTCCCTTGGAAGATTGCTATTGACTCCCTTAATATCAAGATCGGCAAGCGCGCCGTCTTTCCCAATGGTCAGCAGCTGATCAAAGGCATTTTGTAATGGCTCAGACTTGTCTGCTACGAGCCCAATTTCTTCGAAGATATTAATGAGAACATCTTTTTCAAGATAGTTTTTCTTTCCGAAGTAAGAATTTCGAATGGTATCTTTTATGACAGCACCGTGTTCGTCTATAGTTCTCTGGGCTTCAACTCTTTCTGCTCGTGAACTATTGGGTGAAGCAGTTTTTTCTACTGAACGGATGATCTCTCTGGTTAGCTTCTGAATACTCTCGAGATCAGACTGGGCAAAGTTAATAAATGAAACACCAAAATTGATACCAGTAAGTGCTCTGGCATACATCTGTGATCCCGCGCGCACGCTAATGCTGATCTTTGTGTCAGCATTCGTATCAGAGAGTGCTTTACTGATGGCAGCCCCTCGCCGTTTTTCACCCTTATCAAGTGCAGCTACTCGCTCCAGAAACTGTTCATTCACTATCTTTTGAATAGAAACCATATAGTGTTGAGATGATCGTGAGCAGCAAAAAGCAGCGAAAGATCCCGAGGAGTCTGGAAGTGCCCTAACATCCTGATTCTGCGCTGCTTTATAGCCTTCTGGTGTAATGAAAACGATATTAGTACAACCGTATGAGTATGAAACATGTTCTTATTCTCGGTAATCAACTATTTCCGCCCGACGTCTCGTGTGTTGCAGCCAATGACCGGGTCTTTATGGCAGAGGATTACGGGCTGTGTACCCACTATCGCTATCATAAGCATAAACTCATATTTTTCTTGGCAGCCATGCGGCATTACTGCGATGAGTTACGGCACGAAGTCGGAGCGCAAGTAGACTACGTCGAGCTGGAGGCTGGCAATCGAGAGCTAACGTTTGAGGATAAACTGGAATCTTTTATCACTCGGCACTCTGTTCAGGAACTTTATCTTTATGAAATAGAGGACAAGTTTTTTGAGAGTCGGATTCAGGAGTGCGCAGAACAACACTCGGTTGTTCTGAAAATCTTACCGAGCCCCATGTTTCTTGTATCGCGGCTGCAATTCGAAAAATATAATCAGTCAGTAAAGAGACCCTTCATGAAGACATTTTATGAAAGTCTTCGAAAGGAGCACAAAATCTTAATGGATGCTGACGGTAAGCCCTTAGGTGGGAAGTACAGTTTCGATGCCGAAAATAGGAAGAAATTGCCTAAGGAACTTTCGATTCCAGAGCTTCGATTTCCCGAAAAAACCTCTCATGTAAAGCACGTATCACTACTTGTTGACGAGCTTTTTCGTGATCATCCTGGAGAGAGCGAAAGTTTTTGGATTCCGGTGACCCGGGATGATGTGAATACATGGATTACGCATTTTGTGGAAGAGCGTTTCCATGCATTTGGAGACTATGAAGATGCAATTTCAAAACAAAGTCCGTTTTTATTTCATTCTGTGATAAGTCCATTACTCAATATTGGACTTATCACTCCCAAGGAACTACTTGAGCGTATCGTCAGTTCCGAACAGATACCGCTCAACTCGCTTGAGGGCTTTGTCAGGCAAGTGCTTGGTTGGCGAGAATTTATTCGGGGAATTTATCAACAGTATTCGGATGTTCAGGAACAAAGAAATTTCTGGGGACATTCACGAAAGCTCTCGGCTTGTTGGTACTCTGCTTCCACTGGAATGCCACCGCTGGATGATGCGTTAAACAAAGTGCTTCGATACGGATATAACCACCACATAGAGCGACTGATGATCCTGAGTAATACAATGTTGCTTTGTAATATTGATCCGACAGAGGTGCATCGTTGGTTTATGGAGATGTACGTCGATTCGTCGGATTGGGTTATGGGACCGAATGTTTATGGCATGGGGCAGTTTAGTGATGGCGGAATATTTGCGACAAAGCCTTACCTTTGCGGATCGAACTATATTCGCAAGATGTCTCGTGATTATCCCGTTGGGGATTGGTGCGATGAGCTTGACGGACTCTACTGGAAGTTCATTGATGATCACCGAGACTTTTTTTCAAAGAATCCTCGCTTAAGCACTATGATCGGCAATTTAAACCGTATGGCGGGGGAGAGAAAGGAGCGTATCTTCAAAGCAGGAATGGCTTTTCGAGATCGGGTTAGCACCGCGGGCTAACATGTTCACAGCATCTTCAGTCAACTCGCAGGTTCCCAATCGTTTCGATCACTCGAGATATCATAACCATGAATTCGAACAATCTTTCCGGGAAGCGAACGGCTATCTGGTCCGAATAGAAGTTCGTCCGCTGAAATCCAGCCTCTGATACCACTCTCGTGGATCACGCGGTACCATTCCTCAAATCGTCTTTCAATAGCAACTATCTCACCCTCCTTCGCTCTGTAAAGTGCTTCTCGTTCTGGAGTAGGACCGGCAAGCAGTGGTGCTGCGGGCACTCGAACGATCGCTATTGGCATCTCTACACCAATACGTTTGTCTACAAACAAGAGCTCCTCTTGTCGCACGCGGTCGGCACGATGATCCTCCTCGATTTGAGTGAGGGGTATATCAAATGCTTTTTGCTCGATAATACCGGCGGAATCCACCTGCTCATTATCTATTGGAAGTGCATCAGTTGAAGCGTGCCTATTCTCTGCTCTCGCCACTCGTAATTTGCTCTCTTCTAACTCATGTAAGAGCTGTTCGATTCTAAAACTTGCTTTTTCGAGTTCTTGAAATTCTTGAGCAAGAGCTTGAAGCTCACTATTTTGTCGGTATAAGAGAACTGCATCTGCCTCATATTGTTGTTGGGAGGTAGAGTAATAACGACTGTTATGATGTTGTGCATTGATGCTCTTTTCCTGGTCTTGTTCAATTTCACGTTCTAGTCGAGCATAGCCACTTACTGAGTTCTCTGACGGGAAAGAGCCATCAGCGAGGACTACGGTCGACATACTGGACATCGCCGATATAAGAGAAAGAGAGATGATCAAAAGGTTTTTTACGCACATATTTGTCACCAGAAGTTACTAAGGAAGTTTTTCTAAGCAAGCTTTAGTGTAAGGGTACTGGTTCGGTAAGCAAAAGAAATACCGTTATTGCCATAATATGGCATGAATCCAACAGGTTATGGTGATGCGGCTCCTTTGATGGTTTAACGGAAAGAACCGCCGAACAATCACTTGAGCAGCATGTACAAAAAGTACGGGTGCCATTCATGAAACGGCGCACTAGAGCTGTGCGTTACAACTCTCACGGGTAGTAAGAAACATTGAACGAGAGTAGCGTCTCGTAATTTATATCTCTTAGCAGCTTTTTACAGCACTGAGCTTTTTACAGCACTGAGCACAGCTTCATAGTCTGGCTCTTGGGCAATTTCGGGAACGAGTTGCGAGTAAAGAACTGTTCCCTCTGCATTCAGAACAATCACCGCACGAGCAAAAAGTCCTTGCAGTGGGCCATCAGTGATTAGTATTCCGAGCTTTTCCCCTAATTCATGATCTCGAAATGCGGAGGCTGGAATAACATCCTCAATTCCCTCACCACTACAAAAGCGATTGAGAGCAAAAGGAAGGTCTTGAGAAACGCAAAGCACTTTAACGCCTTCAAGAGCTCCTGCTTCCTCATTGAATTTACGAACTGAATTTGCACAAACAGGCGTATCAATACTCGGAAAACAATTTAAAATGATTTTATCACCCGCCAGCGATTTTAGAGTGACAGGCTCAAGGCTTGAGTTGGTAAGTTGAAATTCACCGACAGCCTGACCTTCTGAGATTAGGTCTCCTGATGTATTGTACGGTGTACCTTTTAAGGTGATTGTCGCCATAGTATCTCTCCATTCCTAAGGTGCTGGTTAGGCCCAACAAACTCTTGATACCCTTTTGTACCATGAGAGCGGCGAATGAGTCGAGAGACTGTAGAACAAACTTTAAGCGAAAATATCGAGAAGTGTACTTTCAATAGTATTGACATAATCGAGCGCCTTTAAATTCGCACGAATGGAAATCGTATCGCCCTTAATCCCAATGAGTGAGTCAGCAAGTGATGGAGTTTCTAGAGACGGTGAATCTATGATGCTCGCACGACCTACCTGCGCAACTTTCTCAGCGAGAGCTTGCAAGTCTCGATGAACGGCATGAAGGGCGGTTGCAGATGGTGAAAGACTGTTCGTGATCATATACTTATTTATCGGAAGAATAGCTGGAGGAGTTTATCTTTTGAGGCATTTCACTGGAATGAAATTCCCCCAAGGGAGCTTTTGAACGACTGTCATAGGAATCAACCTATGTAACAGATAGAAAATCTGCGAACTCGACATTGGGATTTCGCTCAGCAGCGTGTTGTCGCTCCCAGCTACTGGTATGTAGCATAATCTTTTCACCGTCACGGTCTTCTGCAAGGAGTGCTCCCGAAGGCTTGTCGAAACCAGTAATATCACCCAGTAACCAGACGCCATGTTGATATGGCATTGATTCTCGTCTTGTTTCGACGCCATACTCGGTTTTTAAGCGAAATTCGAGTACTTCGAATTGAAGCGGTCCCACTGCAGCAACCAATGGCCCTTGAACAGAGGAGGAGAGAGGTTCCAAGATAAGTACTGCCCCCTCACTACGAAATTGATTCATGCCCTTTTCAAAAGCTTTCCGCTTTAAAGCATCTGTGGGACTAAGCCGACACACTACTTCAGGGGGAAACTTTGGAAGGGGCGGATAGGAAAATCTGCCAGATACAGAGACGGTATCTCCAATGGTAAAAACCCCTGGATTAACAACCCCGATAATATCTCCTGGGTAAGCAGCATTTACAGTCTGACGTTCGCCTCCGAACATATTGTGTGAACGAGATAGACGCACATCTTTCTTTAGGCGTCGATTCTTAATCACGAGATCTCGCTCGAATTTCCCAGAACATACTCGGATGAATGCCATGCTATCTCGATGCTTTAAATCCATGTTTGCCTGGATCTTAAAAACATAACCGCTAAATGGTTCATGAGCAGGATGAACAAGGATCTGCTCTTCAAGAATTTCTCCCTTCTGCGAAGTAGCGAAGGCTTTGCGAGAAGTGGGAGTCGGTGCAAGCTCTGAAAAAGAGTCGAAGAATGGCTCGATCCCAAAATTTGTCAGTGCAGAGCCAAAGAAAACTGGAGTCAGGTTTCCATGGAGAAACTCTTCATGATTGAAGGGATTTCCAGCCTCTCGAATGAGTTCTAATGATTCAAAGAATGTGTTGAGCACCTCAGGTTGAATCGATTTTTGTTTCAATTCCGTAAGAGTGCACTGTTCCATATGTGCTGCTGCGGCCCCACCTTTTTCTGACCGCGAAAAAAGGAGGACGGTATCTCTTCTCAGATCATATACCCCAACGAAGTCCTCTCCTTGTCCGATTGGCCAAAACAGGGGTGAGGATTGGATGCCCAGTGCCTCCTCTAGTTCAGCGAGAAGATCGATCGGTTCTTGGCTTGGAAGATCGAGCTTATTAATGAAGGTAAGAATCGGAATGCCCCGCATTCTACAAACTTTAAAAAGTTTGAGGGTTTGGGGCTCTACGCCCTTTGCTGCATCGATTACCATTACAGCGCTATCAGCAGCGGTCAGTGTTCGATAGGTGTCTTCAGAGAAGTCCTGGTGTCCTGGTGTATCAAGAACATTAATCACCGTATCTTTATAAATGAACTGCATCGCAGAAGCAGTGATCGAGATCCCCCGTTCTTGCTCCATCTGCATCCAATCTGAGGAGGTGTTATGTTGTTGTTTTCTCGCATGAACCATTCCGGCAGTGCGAATCATGCCCGCATAAAGGAGTAGTTTCTCGGTTAAGGTTGTCTTTCCCGCATCAGGATGACTGATAATAGCGAAGGTTCGGCGCCGTTCAATCTCCGACTGAATATTTTGATTATCTGACATACATGCGTCCTTTCACTCTATGGTTGTATCGTGATAGGGGGACGCGAGGCAATGGGATGCGGAGAATAAGGAAGAACTAAGACAGGGAAAGGGGGAGATATCTGAACAGGGTAAAGAAAAGTGGATGGGGCGTTGGGGGACGCCCCATCCGATGATGACCTTTAGAAGCTCATCTTGATAAATTCTACGAGTCCATCGGTATTGTATACCGTTACAATGTCACCATCTTGAACAGTTGGTAGTCCAGAGACACCGTCCGGAGATGATGGGTCAATGCTGCATATACCTTTCTTTTCTCGAAGGGTTCCGCGTTTTTCCCGAAGCTTTACTTTGTACTCTGCCTTACCGAGGTCGTTTACTTCGTCAAATGCTAATGTACAGACCGCAATATGACTGCCATTGCGTGTGATAAATGCCTGAAGGCTTAACTGAGCTGCTTGTTCTTCAGTCTGAAGGATTGGCTGCTCTTGACCTACTAAGACTCCGATGTTGATCACAAATCGAGAATCTACTTTAGGATCACGACCCTCTTTGGATCTTGCCTCGGAGCGATATCTTGCTTTGCCTGTTACACTCGATAGCGTTGAGGTAGTAGTTGCTCGATTCTTGGTTTGTCTTACCTTGCTTGAATTTTCGTCACCGCGCTTTTTTGCTTTTTTCGATTGCTTATAGGCTTTGCAGCTAACATCATTTTCTTGCTCCACCTCGTCGAGGATACCAGAAATCAGTTTTAATTTTACGTAATCTCCGACAGTAAAAGCCTCAGGCGAGATGGCCGCTCCTGAGAGTGATTCAAACTCGGTAGAGGAGGTAAATGGATATGTAACTCCTTTTACCGTTATCTCTTGAGAATTAATGGCATCGACTGCTCCGCAAATTCGAGTCTTTGGTCCTGACAGATTGTTGTCATCTTCGCTGTTATCATCCTCGCTATTGTCGTCTAGTCCGCTATTTTCATCACTTGAACATGAAGTACCGTCTTCCTTTTCTACTTCATCAACAACTCCTTCTTCAATCTCAACTTTAATGAGTTCGCCTGCTATAAAGTCAGAGACGGTAATGACGACATCATTTTCATCTTTGAACTCGGTCTCGCCAGTTATTGGGTAACTAATGTTGTTCACCGTAACTTGAGAGGGATCAATGGTTTGTAGGTATCCACAAATCCTTATTTCATCTGCCAAAGAAGGCAAACAAAACAAGCAGCTGCTTAGTGCTATAATTCCGCTCTTTGCAAGGTTTGAATATTTATGTTTCATTTTTTCTCTCCTTATAAAATCGTTATACAAGTCTGATTCTCTCGGCTACCAATATGTCATTAATACAATCTCCCTTTACGCGGACACTCATACCTGTGGTCAGCGATTGAAGAGAAATTGGATTCTCATTGATATCCTCAACACGTGTTTCGGTGTTAATAAGAAAGGTAATGCCACTCACCGTGATGGAATCCGTATTGAGGTCACTGATCGTACCGATAATGTCCTGATCTTCACATGTCTCGACCTCACTATTTCCGGAGCCGCCATTTCCGGAACCGCTATTACTGGAGCCGCTATTGCTGGAACCGCTATTACTGGAGCCGCTATTGCTGGACTCTTGGCTATCGGAGTCGCTATTATTCGAGTTTGAAGAGCCTGAATTTGATTCTTCTTGGGACGAATCATCATTTTCGTCTTCATCAAGAGACGTATCATCTTCTTCTGTTGAGAACTCTTGAGAGGTATCGTCGTCTTCTATGCCACTATTAGAGCCAGCATTTTCATTTGAGTTGCTATTATCATCTCGCTCTTCTATCTCTATCTCTTCAACGGTTCCGCTGTTTTCGTTTTCATCTACTGATATGGTGACGCGGACAGTGCTTGCCTGAGCCGAAATATCTCCGATAGCAACCTCTGTACTTACTGTATCCGATTCAACTAGCAGGCTGGTTGTGCCAGTGACTTTTGCAGTAAGAGAGAAGTCTCCATTCGCATCGGTAGTTGTACTATCCCCTGTTTGCGCTACGGTTACTTTTGTATTCGCTAGCGCTGTCCCATCTGTTTTGAGGATTCGACCTTCAATGGCGATGCCACCAGTTCCTTGAGTGCCCCCACCACATCCAATAACAGCAAAAAGGGTCAGGAGAACACAGCTCATGACAAGAATACGCGATACTGTTCTGTTTAGAATATTCATCAGTACTGCCCCCCCATTGGCTCTACTGGTTTTGACTGAGGAATAGCGCCATCAAGCGATTGGTCGAAGCTGAATGTGCCAATTGATATTCGCCCAGTTTGAATCGTCCCGTCTGCTATCGGCGTATTCGTCTGGTCACCTTTAGGTTTTGTAGAGACTTTGCTGATTGTCGTAGAGTCTGACTGGACGGAATCAAGATCTAAGGAACTCAGAAATTTTCGTATACGTTTGTGAAACAAGCTTCCTTCGTTCAGGATCCACTCTCGTGCTCGTTCTAATTCATCTGCTGGAATTTTATCGAACTCAGTTCTGAGGTGAAGGTGAGAGATTCTAGGATTTCCAAAGAGATTATTCTCTACGGCTGCTACTAAGTCATTCGCATCGGCGGCCATGACGGACAGTCCTGCTTGTACATCCTCGGAATGAATAAGATCTCTGCCCAGGAGCTTAACTCGCTGCCCTTTTTTCTCGAGGATACCGGCACGCTCCATTTCAAAGAGCACTGAATAGCTGCTCACATTTGAGCCAGTAATACTATCGACGAGATTTGAGAACTCGCTGTTTTGTCCAATGACCGATAGTGAGCGGGGCTTTCCTGCTTTCGTTGTGAAGCGTGGGTCGCATTGCCACTGGGTCATGACTTTGGAGATAATATTCTCTGGGTGTCGATATTCCAGCGATGTGCGCTCAAGGCGTGTTACATCCTTTCTATGGACTCCTGTTGCAAGGCTTATCTTACTAACACTCGGAAGTGTATCCTTTTCCTTCTGTAGCTCTTCACGAGCAACTTGGACAAGTACGCCTTTTAACATTTCTACAACCTCTTGGTGCTTCAACGAATGTCGGATACATAGTCTCGCTATTGGTTTTAAAAGAAGCCTGACCGTTGCACCCACAATTTTTTCTTTGTTCGCCATAGCGTTCATAAAGATGTTATAGTGTGAAAATATCACATTATTGCATAGGATTGCAAAAAAAAAGTAATATTTTAGGTAACCAGCTGATATAGCTCATATAAAAAAATTGAAGGGTCTCCAATTCGCCCTGGAGACGGATGCTCTGCGACCGTTTTGAGGAGTTCCAGTTGATTCAATCCTTCTGAACCGCGATAGTACTAGAACACCATCTTATTTTGATTAATGAATTGATGAATTGGAGGTATCTTTGGACAGACAGCAGCCAAAACGCTCCGATGTATCTATGCCCCACGGTGGTCTGTCAAAAGGTGGGGAGGAACCGTATCATCCTTCGCTGCGCTACCTGCAATTTACTTTCGAGCGTGATGGCAAGAACTACGCCTATGATCTTGTAATAGATGATAGCGCATTGAGAGAGGGTGATGCTCCAGTAGACTTAAATTTTTTAGGAAGCAAGGATACCCTCTCTAGAGAATTCACCGTGATGACGCTCCAAGGAGCAGAGTTACGCTCAGCTCTTCCTGCGATTCTTGTTCA
>RFPC01000006.1 GCA_009926305.1 bacterium | reverse complement strand
CGCCGGCACCATCACACCAAGATCGATGACCTCATAATTATTACAGCCGAGCACAACGCCAACGATATTTTTGCCGATATCATGGACATCACCCTTTACCGTTGCCATAAGGATTTTGCCCTTGTAAGAGGGGGAATTCGAAGATGCGCGCTCCTCTTCCATAAACGGAAGTAGGTAGGCAACAGCCTTCTTCATAACTCGAGCACTCTTCACGACTTGAGGAAGAAACATTTTTCCCTCACCAAAGAGGTCTCCCACAATGTTCATGCCATCCATTAATGGGCCTTCGATGACGCGAAGTGGAGCATCCATTATTTTACGCGCCTCTTCAGTATCCTCTTCAATATAGTCTGTGATTCCTTTTATGAGAGCATGTTGGAGTCGCTTCTCTACGGGAAGAGTTCTCCATTCAAGTTGAGTCTGTTCTTGCTCGGTTCGATTCTGTCGCACGGTTTCAGCGTACGTAACCAATGCCTCAGTTGCAGCCGGTGAGCGGTTGAGGAGCACATCTTCCACTTTTTGGAGTAGTTCTGACGGAATCTCTTCATAGACAGCGAGTTGACCAGCATTAACAATTCCCATGTCGAGCCCAGCTCGGATGGCATGATAGAGAAAAGCAGAATGCATTGCTTCTCGTACAACATTATTCCCCCGAAAGGAGAAGGAGATATTACTAATTCCTCCGCTGACTTTTGCATTTGGTAGATTTTGTTTAATCCACTTTGTAGCTTCGATAAAATCAATGGCATAGTTGTTATGCTCATCGATTCCCGTTGCAACAGTCAAAATATTGGGATCGAAGATAATATCTTGCGAGGGAAAGCCAATGTGTTCGGTGAGTAATGTATATGCTCTTTGGCATATCTCTATCTTTCGTTCCCGTGTGTCTGCTTGGCCGCGCTCGTCAAATGCCATAACAATTACTGCGGCACCATAGTTGCGGATGAGTTCTGCTTGTTTAAGAAAAGCTTCTTCCCCTTCTTTTAGACTTATAGAGTTAACAACCCCCTTTCCCTGGAGGCATTGAAGCCCCGCTTCTAGTACCTCCCATTTTGATGAGTCAATCATAAACGGGAGTCGTGCAATCTCGGGGTCGGAAGACATGAGATTTACGAGCTCAATCATCATCCGTCGTGAGTCGATCATCCCCTCATCAAGGTTAATATCGAGAATTTGTGCACCACCATCTACTTGTGTTTGAGCAACAGCGAGGGCCCCTTCAAAGTCTTCTTCTTGTATCAAACGAGCAAATCGACGTGAGCCGGTTACGTTTGTCCTCTCACCAACATTGGTGAAGTTAGAGAGTGAGTTCAAAGAGAGAGGCTCAAGGCCACTCAAATGTAATCCAGGTCTGGGTTCAGGTTGTTTACGGGGTGGATGTTGTCCGATGAGCGAGGCGAGCGCTTCTATGTGATGAGGCGTAGTTCCACAACATCCGCCGACCATATTTATAAGCCCCTGCGAGACAAACTCTTCAACCTCTCGGGCGAACTGTTCGGGTGTTTGGTCATATTCACCAAACTCATTGGGAAGACCGGCATTGGGGTAAATAACAAGCGGGCATGGAAGAGTTCGCGCAATATCTTGTACGTGTGGAAGAAGCTGAGCAGCACCTAAAGCACAGTTAAAACCAAAAGCAATAAGATTGTCTGCGTGTGAAAGAGAGGTCCAGAATGCTTCTGGTGTTTGACCAGAGAGGGTACGACCACTTTGGTCAGTGATAGTGCCTGAAATCATCAACGGGAGTTCTTCGCCCGTTTCTTTTCGCATTTCATGAACTGCCATAACGGCAGCTTTTGCGTTGAGAGTATCAAATACGGTCTCAATCAACACGAGATCAATGCCACCATCAATGAGCCCCCTGAGCTGTTCACGATATGCATCTTTAAGTTCAGAGAAGCTAGTCGCCCGAAAACCAGGGTTGTTTACATCAGGGGAAAGTGAGCACGTCTTATTTGTTGGTCCAAGGGCTCCGGCAACAAATCGAGGTTTATCCGGTGTCCTGCTCGAAAAATCCTTAGCAGCACGCGAAGCAATATCAGCAGCAGCTCGATTGAGTTCATAGACCAGAGATTCCGTTCCATAATCTGCTTGAGAGATATCTGTCGAGTTAAACGTATTTGTCTCAATGATATCTGCTCCGGCACGCAAGAACTGTCGATGAATCTCTTCTATGAGATCAGGACGGGTAAGTGATATGATATCGTTATTCCCTTGAAGCGGCTTTGGGTGGTGTATGAACTGGTCACCTCTGAAGTCTTCTTCCTTCAGTTGAAAGCCCTGAATGCTCGTTCCCATGGCACCATCCATGAGAAGAATTCGCTCCTCTAAGAGGGCTCTGATCTGAGTTCCTACACCGCTTTTCATATTTTTACTCTCGGTTCGAGTACGTCTTACGCTCATGTAGCCTTCAGCATGAGCCTCTTGCGAAAAAAATGCAAAGAAATCGAGATTTTTGCTCGGGAAGGGCTCTTGTAAGTCACACTTGCTGAGGTCGTATCATAACTTCTTTAAGAGGCTGTTGAGCTGGTTGAAATGGCAAGGCGTTGACCATTCATTTCAAGAGAGCATCACGGATGAAGGTGCTTTCTCAGAGCGAGCTAGAATTCGCTCTGAGAAGGCACCACGCTAAAAGCTTATTGCTTCTTTTGCATGGTGGCTTATAAAACTTTTCATTGTTCGGAGAGTTTACTCTCTGGGCATGGAAAGACCAACGTAACCTCCATTCGCTCGCCGGGGCTGTAGTTGAAGGTGTTCAACTCGGCCCCTTTTTTTCTCCTTTGAGTTCGAAAACCTCTGAGAAGGGACTAACTTGATCCCCAATCTTATTTGCGAGTTGCAGATAAATAGACTGCGCAGAGGGAATATCTTGAAGGATATAGCGAAAAACTTCTCCAAACTCTTGATCGGTATATGTTTCTAGTTCCGTTCTTTTAAGATGTACCTCTTTTGACAGGTTGTTCTTTGAAAATCCGTATCGAAGGATAAATCCGTCGACCTCCTTATTTGGAATTTCCCACATTACTTCTATGCCACTTACGGTCTTGGAGGAATCTCCAAGACTTTCGATATTTATGCGTGTTTCGGATTTTACCTCAGTCCTTGAGGAGGTATCAGAGAGGATGGGAGTTTTTGTCGAGGTTTCTGGGGCTGGAGTGGATAGACTGTCACGAAATGGGTCATGACGAAAGGAAGAATAGCCTGTGCACGCTGGTAAGGAGAGAAGAAGCACCAAAGAGAGCGATAGCATCACTTGTTTATTCATAGCGAAATTGTCCAAATACCTATGAAAAAATGTAGACATATTACACGGAACTGGCAATCAAGTTCTTATTGATTAGGATTTTCCGCATAGCTTGAGAGTGGGCTGGTACTTGATTCGAATATTGCTTGCTATAAGCTCCGTTTGTGGTTGAACATGAGCGAAGCACTCTGAGATGCTTTTACGAGTGAGATATGCTCTCTATTGACTCTATCACGAAATATTATGGCGACGTTATCGCCCTATCAGAGATGAGCACATCGCTTCAAGCTGGTGATGTGGTTGGTCTGGTTGGGCTTAATGGTGCTGGAAAAAGCACTTTGTTAAAGGGGCTGGCTGGAGAGTTTGCGTTCTCTCAGGGGAAGATCGTTTGTCATGGAACTTGTCGAGATGCAGACCCTCGAGCATATCGCTACTTGTTTGGATATCAGCCAGAACGCCCGTTTTTTCCAGGGAGCTTTACTGTTCTCGAGTTTGCTCAATTTATATCACGCATCTATGCACGTGTAGACGGATTAAGTGCCCGAGAAAGAAACAGTCGAATTGAAGAATATTTAGATCGTCTCCGTCTATCTTCATTTCGTAATGCGTTCTGTCACGAACTGTCACAAGGAGAGCAACAGCGAACCGCGTTCCTTGGTGCTGTGCTTCATGAGCCTAAAGTCTTGCTTCTTGATGAGCCATTTAATGGACTCGATCCAAGACAGATGATGGAGTTTCGAGATATGATCTCTCAATCTCCAAGGGAGCGTATTACGATATTAAGTTCTCATTTGATGAGTGAAGTGCAATCCTTGTGCAACCGTATTCTCATATTAGACAAAGGAGAGCTCGTCGTGGATCAGGAGCTATCTTCATTAGAAGATAGACAGCTCGTTGAGGATCATTTTGCCCTATCTGAAAGCATCTCTGAGAAGGTCGGTTTAAAAAGTCTATCAGGAAGAAATCGATGACTATGCTTTTTTGGAAAGATATATCTTTGTGGTGGCGCACATCGACTGCGTATATTTGTGGTTCTGCATTTCTTCTTACATCTGCATACTTTTTTCATGCCTATTCAAATTCATATCTTCAGCGAGTTGAGCAGTATCAGGCTGGCTTCCTGTCGGAGTCCGATTTACCATCAATTCGTGATATGGTGATTGAACCATACCTTGAAACCGTGGGTTTTCTTCTCGTGTTTCTCGTTCCCATTCTTCTTCTCCGGATGCAGAGCGAAGAACAAGAAACAAGAGCCACTACCTTTCTTTTTACTTTGCCGGTTCGAACCTCAGAGCTCGTATATAGTCGCTTCTGTGCGGCGCTGCTGACGATATCAGTGCTTCTTCTTATCGGAGTTCTTCCAGTTTTCGTGCTTTCTTTTCTATCATCGACTCCTCTTTCTGCAGCCGCGGCCGGATTCATTGGTCTTATACTCGTATCCGCTTTGTATCTCTCCATTGGCCTAGCAGGCACACATCTGATCCCTTCTCCCGTATCACTAACACTTGTCCACTGCACGACTCTCTTTATGCTCTATTTTTTGCCAGCGCTCGCATACCAAGTGGGAGGAAATATCGGCGTGCTACTCGAACTCCTCTCGCCGGTGATGTATACAGAGATGCTTTTTAAGGGGTATTGCTCGTTAAACCAGCTCGTCTATTTTCTGGTAGGCACCCTATGCTTTCTCAATATTGCAAGCTTCCTGAAGCATAAAATCAGAGAGTGGGCGTAGTTGGAGATGAATATGACACAGCGAGCATATCTTCTTAATCTAGGAACAATTCTTTTTCTAGCGGGAATCCTTTTTATAGCAATAGATAATGACTCTTATGGGGCTGCGTATTTTCTTGGAGTTTTTCATCTAGGTGTTTCCGTCGCGGTCATATTGGCGTATTTCTTCATCAGACTTACAAAAAGAATGACAAGAATTCAAAAACGCGCATTCTCTCGTCCTATGTATTTGCCGTTTGTTCTGAGACTGTCAGCTCTTTTCGTTTTAGGAGTCCTACTTGCTCGGTATGTTCCCTTCGAATCTGACTTTTCTGAAGGAGCTCAATACTCTCTCTCAGGTGGTAGCAAGCGACTTTTGGCTGAACTCAAAGCTCCGATTACGCTCTTTCAAGTAGAGATTGGAGAAACAAGTCAGCTGAAAGCCGAGTCTCGTATTCTAAAGCGATTCAGTCGAGAATCGACTTTACTGTCGGTGAAGTCGATACATGCTGTTTACGATTTTGAATTAATAGAAAAACTTGGAATTACTTCAGGAACTCGAGTTGTGATTACTCGTGAGGGATATGAGCCGATTCGTCTTTCGGAGATTACGGAGAAGACTATTTCGCTCGGTATCGCTCGCATGAACGATCAGAAACCATTAAGAGTATTCTTTTCGGTTGGGCACGGAGAACTTGACATGCAGAGTTCTGCGCCAGACGGAGGGTCTCGATTAGCTCAGCTTCTAGAATCAGAAGGAGCACAACTTTCTCCCCTTGTGATTTCAGAAGAAGTATCAGCGGATCTAGAGGAGTCCCTGATCCTTTTACTCACTCCACAGAAGTCATTCAGTGCGGATGAAGAAGGTCATCTGCAAGACTTTGTTGAACGGGGAGCAAATGTCCTCGGTACATTTGAGGGAGGAGATCATGTTCCCACCATTTTTCGGCGTGAGGGGATTGAGATTCTTCCGAGTGCTGCTGTAAGGGTCCTCCAAACTCAAGGAGGCGAGCGGCAATTTAGCGCGGATCTCTCTATTCGCCTCTATCCGCGACATCCCATTACGTCGTTTTTGCAGGGAGAAGCTTCAGTCTTTTTTTCAAGAGCATATCCTATCGCTATGAACGGTGCGTTGAGTCCTCGATTGGTAGAACGAAACAGTTTGCTTCGGTATAAAACGAATGGGGCCGAAGGAAAGACAGGCCCTGCGCTGGAGTTCGGCGCATTTCTCAAGATGAAAAATGGAGCGAGATTACAACTCTATGGAGATGGTTCATGGTTGACGAATCAGTTTCTCGATCGAGCATATAATCGAGAACTGATGAGAGGAGCTGTACTCTGGGGAGGTGGAATTATTGAGGAAGAGAGGATATATGCGGTCCCAAGAGAAGCTTCCGTACGTTCCTTTGTAGATCGTGAAACCATCGATGTAATCCTTCTTCTTTTTATTCTTGCTACGGAAGGCCTCATGCTGTGGGGTGTGGTGCTTCTTTGGAGGCGTCGACGTTTAGCGATTACGCGATTACCGTCTGGCTCTGCTTCACGATAATCATTAATACTTTTTTTGTGGAATAATCGCGAGCAATGAAATTTATTTATCTTTCTCTGACTCTCATCTCTCTTGGTATCTGGCTCTCTTTTCAGGGTACCAGGGATAATTCAAACATTCCTGTAGTAGGCAAGATGACATTTGTTTCTTTCCTAGAATTGTCAGGCAAAGAACGATGGAAGCTCATCTGGGAGTGCGATGAGCAAGAGCCATGTCCTCATCTCAAACAGTTACCCGAATTCCCAATATCATCTGAATGGTTACAGAGATTCTCTCAAGGATTAAAAGCTACGCGGCAATATCCGTTAGAGGAGATAAGCTCCAACGGTCAAGAGAGGGAGCACGAAGCATCTCAATATATGATTCATGTTGGATCGAGTTCAGGAGAGCAGCGTCGGTTTCGGATTGGCGGTTATAATCCACTTGTTCAATCTTACTATCTCTTTGAGGAGACTGAGGCTCTGTCAGCAGTGAAGCCACCGTATTTTTTTCTGGTATCGGAGAGTTTTGTACAAGCGCTGAATGCTCAGAAGCCAGAAATGATAGAGCGGAGGGTATTGCGGGATATCGCGAGCGCTTCCTTCATTCGAAAATGCAGTATTGTTCTCTCAGATGGCCAGCCCCTTGACTTTATGCGAGACGGAGACGGTTGGAGCCTGAATGGTCGGCCAGCAGATACTCCATTTGTGGATGAATTGCTAAGGGGCATCGTTGGCTTACAATATTCGGGCAAACGTGCATCTCAATTGGAGCTGACTCCACATTTTCAAATTATTCTTGAGTATCAGAACAGGGATGGCACAAGTAGAAGTGAGCTTATTCGCATCATGCAAGCCTCAAACCCAGATAATCACGTGTATTATGCTCAACCTGGATATTCTCGAGCACTGTTTCCTCTCGAGGAGCTTCCGCGTATGATGAGGAATATCTCGAAGGAAATGTTCCTCAAATGAGTGTATCGCGATTCTTATGATGAGAAAGCTTTTCTATACGTTCTCAATATTAATGCTTCTTGCCATCTTGGGTGGAGCGTTTGTTGCTGTTTGGGGTTATTTCTATATTACGCGAGATCTTCCGAGACTTGACAGGGTGGAAGACTATCGACCCCCAGCTGTCAGCCAAGTATATGATCGGAACGGGGAGCTGATAGGGGAGTTTTTTGATCCAGATAATCGTCGGTATCCAGTCTCAATAGAAAAAGTTCCAGAGCATGTGCGAAACGCTTTTGTAGCAGCTGAGGATGCTACATTTTACTCGCATCCAGGCATTGATGTCGTGAGCATCCTTCGAGCTGCTGTAAAAAACATACAATCTGGCAGTGCTCGTCAGGGAGGGTCGACTATAACCCAGCAGGTAGTAAAGAATCTCTTGCTGAGTTCGCAGAAAAAGCTGACAAGAAAGTTGAAGGAGGCGATACTTTCATATCGTCTTGAGCAACGGCTGACGAAAGAAGAGATATTACAGATCTATCTCAATCAAATTTTCTTTGGTAATCGTTCGTACGGGATTCAAGCAGCTGCCCAAGCATACTTTCATAAGAGTGTTGAAGACCTCTCAATTGCTGAGGGGGCTATTCTAGCGGGACTTCCAAAGGCTCCGTCACGCTATTCTCCTCTTTCAAATCGGACAGAGGCTATACGAAGACAACACTATGTGTTGGGACAAATGGTTGAATCGGGATTTATCACGGCAGCAGAAGAGAAGGCGGCTAAAGCAGAGGAGCTTGAGTTCTATCGAGTTCGCCTGAATACCATATTTGGCGCTCCATACTTTGTAACAGAGGTAAGGCGCCAATTCAGGGAGCTATTCCCCCATCTTACGCCAGATACTGGAGGATACCGCATTGAGACAACGGTAGACACTGAAGTAACGGATATGGCGCAACTCTCACTCAATCGAGGAATTGAAGTTGTGGATAGGCGAAAAGGCTGGCGCGGACCGATAGACTCCATTGAGGAAGAGGCAGTCACTTCATTTCTTACGACCTACGCTGCTCCACCGTTAGAAGTTTGGAGCTCTGAGAGCAAACATCCTGCATTGGTACTTGAAGTTACTCCAGCGAGAGCAAAAATCCTCCTTCCTGACGGAAGTGAGGGGCATGTCTCGTTTAAAGCATCGTCATGGGCGAGACGTCTTTACGTAAATGATGAGGAGACCGAAAAAATTGAGCTCGCTGAGCATATTAAGGTCGGAGATGTTCTAACGGTCTCATTGGTCAAAAAAGAGAGCGATTCGGCGCAGAAAAATATCTTTATGATTAACCAAATACCTGAGATTCAGGGGGCGCTCGTCTTACTCGATCCCTCCTCTGGTGAGATTCGTACGCTAATTGGAGGATATGATTTTCAAAAGAATCAATACAATCGAGTGACCCAGTCATACAGACAGCCAGGTTCAGCCTTCAAACCTGTTGTGTACCTCGCTGCGATTGATCAGTTTGGATATAGCGGTTCGACAATAGTCGACGATGAACCGCGGACATTTAAAGTTGGTGATCAGTATTGGAATCCAGGAAATTTCGATGACTCATTTCTTGGACCGATTACCCTACGAACGGCGCTTGCAAAATCAAGAAATCTCGTTTCCGCCGATATTATTTCGCGAATCGGAGTTGAATGGGCTATTTATTATGCGAAAAAACTTGGTATAGACAGCCCTCTGGGAACAAACCTGTCCTTGTCACTCGGGAGCAGTGAAGTAACCTTGCTTGAGATGTCACGGGCCTATGGAGTTTTCGCTAATCGAGGGGTATTGATGCCTACGGTGCTGATCAGTCGAATCATTGACCGCGATGGAACAACTTTATACTCCGCAACAGAAAGACAACTTGATGGGGCGAAGAGAGTTATATCAGAGGAGTCGGCATTCCTGATGGCAAATCTCATGAAGGGAGTTGTTGAAAGGGGGAGTGGGTGGCGAATTCGTGAGCTCGGGCGTCCATCGGCAGGGAAGACAGGCACATCCAACGACCTGATGGATGCTTGGTATATCGGTTATACACCGAATTGGGTCTGTGGAATCTGGGTTGGCTTTGATTTGAAGCGTACTCTTGGAGAGAAGCAAACTGGTGGCACCGTATCCTCTCCAATTTGGTTATCATTCATGAAAGAGTTTCTACAACGAGAGGAGAAAAACCAGTATCAACAGTTGCAAAGTGCACGTCGACGAGAAGCAGAGGAGTTAGGAATTGAGTATATCCCTCCAGAGCCAATACAGGCGGAAGACTTCTCTCCACCGCCTGGAGTGATTGGCAAATGGGTAGATCAAAAGACAGGTCAAATTGTGCCGATTAAGACTCAAGGAGCAATTTTTGATTATTTTCAACGCGGTAATGAACCAGAGCTTCTGGCAAACTTCGATGAAACGAGCTCTTATCTTGAGGCTCCAGAGTTTTAATTACTTTAGAGTGAGATCTGGATTTTGGGCGAGAGCCGTTCTCAATCTCCGCTGTAATTCTTGATTGTCTTCATACTTTTTAAATTCTAACTCAAGATGAAGAAATTTCTCAGGAGCATCTCGTAGCAGTCGATCTGGCAAAAAGATATATTCGGAAAATGCCTCAGCAAAATCCTCCCAAGGGCTCATCTTTGCATACCAGCGATTACTGAATTCGCTATCTGCTCTGTACGATTGCAGAATATTGCGCCACCGATCATAAGAAAGAATGATGGTTTCTCCATTATATTCAACAGGCTTATTGAGAGAGAGTTCCTCGCCATCGAGTATGATCGTGTTTCCGTTTTGGCCAGGTTTATATTGTTCGCGTCGATATACCCTCCATCCAGAGAGATTCAGCCACTCATCAAAGTCATATACGCTCTCACCTTGACCAAATGTTGGATCATGATCATTGCCTGGAAAGTGAATCTGAGATCCTCCTTCTCCGATTTGCAAGCCATGTCCAAGCTCATGGGCAAGGACTATCAGGAGAGATTCTATGTTTTCGTATGCTTCAGCAATGCCCTTATGATTTAGTGCAAGGTCTGCAATCTGAATTACCCCGTCTGGATATCGTGCTCCCAAAACCCCAGGACCTAAAGAAGCCACAAGCTCAATTCTACTCAGTAAGGGGCTGAAGAGAATATCGCCCTCTGGAATTGATTGCAGGACTCTTTCGACTTGTTCGATATGTGTGATTTGCCAGTAGTCCGTCCGTTCACTTATTAGTTCAGGCGTTGAGCCGTCTTTCTCTGAGGGTGGGATAACTCCGAAGTCTTGTAGTGTGCAAACATCGTCATGGAGGTCTCGGTTTAGGTTCAAAATAGAGTTACGAGTTGAGAGGTCGACACCGTAGTAAAATTCAATCTGTGCCATTCGAGAATGTCTTTCTAATACTTCTAACATACGGTCTCTGTCTTTTTGGGTACTGCTGATGGCCTCATCCAGTTCAATGAGTCCGTCTACCGCGGCTATTTGCAGCTGACGGGCCACGTTGCTATTTTTAAAGGCTGGATAATTCGAGACCAGTTTGGGCACCTCTAGAAATTTATCTCTCAGTTCCTTATGAGCAAGAGATAATGATTGTTCAGTGAAATCTTTGACTGTAATCTGAAAGTCAATTGCCCGAACTTCTCCGAGAAATATTGAGGTAGCGAGGAGTTCATTTACCGATGAACTTTCCAGAGCAGTAAGTCGCTCAATACCTGCCTCTGAGATCAGGATACGAATCTCGTCAAGAGAAGTTGCAGAACGAAGAATTTCAAATACGCCTATCCGAGTATCGGACATGAGTTGTTCCGACAAGATGGCGCTTCGTTCGGTGATATTGAGCTTGTGAAAAATATTATCAAGTTTATCCGTAATAAATGACTGATATATATCTGTTGATATATCGAGTGAAAGAATCTCACGAATGAAGTCCATCCGTTGTTCGGGCGTAACATAACTCACCGTTTCAAGCTTCTCTCGAAGAGAAGATTCTTGTCTGAACTGAATGAGACCCTGTTTTTCGTGTGAGAGAGTCTCAAAAAGATCGGAGAGTCGTTTATGTAACCAAGCCTCAAATAGGAGTTCTCTACATTCAGGTACTGGTGCGAGAGAAATGAGCCCACTGAGAGTCTCTATTCCATGCTCACATAAGGTTGAAAAAAAGAGCTTCCCCTCTGCTGGAGAGAATCGAGTAGTAAAGCCATCATGAGCAAGAAGGTAAGTTATTGACTCAATATGTGCGGGAGATGCCTCTCCCTGTATGAGTCCATGAAGGAGAGTCGCTCGCTCTTTGGTGCTCGTGTGTTGAAGCGGTATCTCGGTGATTCCTCTTGCTTCAGATATCGTTAGTGCATCTTGTGCTTTTACCTTTTTAAGAAGCGGAATAATTTGTTTTCTATAACGATCGCGGTCGATCGCGGTCTGAATATTCTTCAGTACATTATCTGGACAGAAGTGTTGCGCCCGCAAAGTGGAGCTCTCGGGATCAAACGGAGCTGAAACTGGAGTTTGGGGAGCCTTCCAGGCTTTTAATGTCTCGTTGGTGAGATCAAATGCGGCATCGTTATCTAGGGAAGCCATAATATTCTCCTCTTGAAAAAACATGATGAAGACGTCAGCACTGTTGTCGGACGAATCTCATCGTTTGCATGAAGCCAAGAAGCTTCAGCAAATGCAGAAAACAGCTAAAACAACGAAGAACAAACAAGAGAAAAAAGAGAATGTGGCACCATTCCAAGGGAATGATGCCAGCTAAAACCTGAATCATTTCGACTTATAGACGAAATGATAAACCAGACCTAATGGCTGTTTCTTTCGATGAAGGAATAAGCAAAAGAATGTCTCAGTTTTGTAAACATGCATTTTCTTCTGTGATTCTTGGAAATTAGCGAGCAAGTTTTAGTAGATTTTATCCACGAAATTGTGGTCGGTGCGTTGACAGTGTTGCATGGTGCATTAACAGCACAGACAGTGATGCTACGGCTTTAAATATACAATCAGCGAGTGAATGGTATCTCCCTTGCCCAAGGAATCGGCAATATCAAGACCCTCAATAATTTGCCCAAAGACGGTAAATGAACCGTCCATTTTACTGGCATCTGTTAGGAGAATGTGAAACTGACTACCGTGTGAGCTGCGGTATGGATTTAAGAGATCAGGTTTGCGCGCCATGCCAAGGGTGCCACGCTTATGGGGAAGACCATTGAATTCAGGAGGAAGGCTATAACCAGGGCCAGCATCAGGATCTTTCGGATCTGGGGTGCCTCCTTGTATTATCTTGCCATCCTGATGGATGTGAAATTGAATTCCGTCGTAGAAATTTTTATCTGCAAGATATTTGAAGTTTGCAACATGCCAGGGGGCTTTTTCCGGATACAGCTCAAATACGATTCTACCCCGTGATGTATCGAGTACAGCAGTCTTTAGCCGTTGTAACTGACTTGGAGACGGTAATTGGAAAGGCACTTGCTCCTCTGATAAGACGGTGTGTGGTCCTAAGAGAGCTAGAAATGCGGGAAGGAGAAGGAAAATAGAGAGGATATTTGAGAAAAACCGCATGGTTAGGCTCTGAAATCTTGTATACAGTATTAGAGGCTAGGGCTTTGAGGTCCTAGTCAAAGGAGTTTTATCATTATAAGGATACACGTTCTGGTCGATAGGAGTAGAGAAAGGAGAATTTTTCTCATTTTACCGATCTCGTCGTGAGGGAGCGCCGCTTCGGGAGTCTCTATTCGAAAGGAGTAGCGTAAGAAAGCGAATATACAATTATGGCGTATTTATCTTTCGGAGAAATATTTGAGACACATAACTGCTTGAGACAAGCTCATGCACGGCTTGTTGCGATTTGTAGTGGTACAACGCGGTTCCGTTTATCAAGATTTTTTTATTACCCCCTCATAGTGCTTCTGTGTGCGTATTTCTTGGCGCTCTCTGCGCATGCGGAAGATGCAGAAAAGCAGGAGTCTTCGCGAGAGACCCTTGACGCGATATTAGTGCTTGATGCTTCTGCAAGTATGCGGATTACTGACCCAGATCGACTGCGAGACGAAGGAGCAAAACTTTTTTCGCAATTTTTGAAGGAGGGTGATCGGCTTGCGATTATTGAATTCGATGCTCGGGCACGAGTCTTGCGCTCCCTTGACGACTACCATCCTATTCAGATTCCAGAAATTGAGAAGGTAGTAGAGAAAGTAAGTGATGTAGGTGTGTACACCGATCCAGTATCTGGAATTGTAGAAGCAAAAAAGCTACTCGATGAAAACCCACGTTCTGGGGCAAAGAAAGCGATTATTTTGCTTTCTGATGGAAAGCTTGATCCTGATCCACAATGGGCAACGCCAGAAGGGTTGCGAGATGGGCTTATGTATAAGCTTCTGCCTGAGTTAAAGCGACAAAATATCACGCTTCATACCCTGGCTCTCTCCCCAGAAGCGGATAAAGATTTGCTTGCTGAAATGGCTCAAGCAACGGGTGGATATAGTTGGTACTCCGAGTCTCCCGAGGGTGTTCACGAGGCATTTACCGAGCTTTTTCTCGTTGTCAAAAAGCCGCAGATTGTTCCCATGACGACAAAGGGTTTTGCGATTGATGCTGATGTTCAGCAAGCAACCTTTTATGTCAATTTAGAGCAGGGACACAATCCAGCAGAGGCACTCTCAGTTCGTACTCCATCGGGCTATGTCTATTCAGCAGAAAACCTGGGCTCTGGGATGAAGTGGTTTGCTACCAAGCAGTTTGAGGTGATTACGGTAGACAAGCCAGAGGTTGGAAAATGGCAGATTATCGGTCTTGAGGAAGATGAGGGATTTGCAACGGTATTAACAGACTTGAAGTTGATTACCGATTGGCCTTCTAGTCTCCTAGCTGGAACCAAGAGAGTGCTAAAAGCGCGCCTCTATGATCGTGATAAGCCTGTGGTACTGCCAGAGATGACCAGTGTCACTACATACGCTTTTCAGATTACTCCAACTGATAGAGTCTCCCAGCCAATTATTAGCGAACTTCTTAAGGATGATGGAGAGGGTGAAGATGAGCGGCCTGATGATGGTGTTTTTTCAGCACTTGTTGAGCTTGATACCCCTGGTGATTATCAACTGAAGCTTTTGGCAAAAAGTCCAACTTTTGAAAGGCAGCAAACCATACCGTTTCGTTTGAAGCCAAGGCTTATTAATCTCTCGGTAGTTCCGATTGAGCAAGTTGCTGACGTGTCAGTGGGAAGAGTTGGTGGGCTCATGATTGATCACTTCAGAGTCACCTTAAATCCTGAGGTTTCAGCTCTTAGTAATATAACCATTCGTTTAATAGCCGTTGATGAGCAACAAGAGCTTATTGAACTCCCCATTCAACGGCATCCAGATGGTGGATTGCGATATGAGGTATCTTCATCCGAGTTGCTTGTCCCAGGCACGTATCAGATCCAAGCAAGTATCACGGGAGAGACCCGTAAGGGCATAGTAAGAGGGACAAGCCAAGTTGTTCGGTATGAGCGAACACGCATCGATGTTGAGCGAGATAAACCACCTTTAGCAGAGTCAAAGGAAGATGCGGTTGAAGAATCGAGTGCTCCTTCGCTCTTACTCTCGCTCCTTGTTGGGCTTGTCTGCCTCGGAACTGCGGGAGGATGCTATTTCGTCTTAAAGAACAAAAAACAGCCAGAAGAAGATGATGTGCCGTCTTTTGAGGTTGACTCGGAGATCACGAAGGCCATGTTAGAGCTGCAAGCAGCAGCCGAGGTAAGCGAGCTGGATGCAAATGACCCTGCTCTCGAGGGAATGGAAAGCGAGCCAATAGAGGCAGAGACTTCCGTAAAAGAGGTAGCCGAAGAAGCTTCAGGAGAAGTAAGTCAAGAAACCTCTACCGAAGAGGATGCAGAATCTTCAGAAGCGGTTGAGGAGTCTTCAGCAGAAGAAGCTGAGAGCGAGGAAGAAACATCGGAGCAGGATATACCAGAGACCGCTCAGGATGAGCCAACTCAAGGGAGTGAGGAGAGTGATGGCGTGCAGTCTGATCAGTCTCCTGAATCATCGGAAGAGGATGATGTATCCCAAGAGGAAGAGATTGAAGAGGTTGCTGATAACCCGGAAGAAGAGAGCAAAGAAACCCCGTAATGGACTATGTAGTCGTCATTGTAGTTGGCATTATCTCGAGTGTCGTGGGCTCATTGTTTGTGTACCGCTTGAAAACTGGAGCATCCGCTAGTTCAGAGAATAAGTGGGAACGCCTTACCTCCCATATAGAGGTGCAAAAGCAGTTAATAGAAAAAATTGATGCCATGTATTCTACAATGGTTTCGATAGATGACCTGAGAAACAACGTACAAGAGTGGAAAAGGCTTCGAGAAGAGCTGCGGATGCTTCAGAGTAGACGGGCGGTATCGGATGCGGAATTAGAAACCGTAGAAGCGAGACTACGAGAGCTTGAGGAGATAGAGCGCGAATTAGAAGCAAGTAGTATAGAGACAAAAGAAGAGCTGCGGGTTCTTCAGCGAAAAGAAACGGAGCTTCGTGGGAAGAATGAAGAGCTCAAGGGAAAAATTGCAGAGACGACGGCAGACCTTGAGAAGCTCGTTCAGGAAGTAGAGATGACTTCTCAGTTACAGGACCAAATTTTTGGAATGAAGACAGAGCTGTATGAAATCGAAGAGAAGTCTGAAAAACTCATTTCACAGATCGAAGAAGGCAACGCTCGATACTTTACTCTGAAACAGCGCTATGATGCATTAGACATTGAGTATGCACAGCTATACGAAAGGCTTGGTGAGGCTGAGACCTCACAGCAATGAAGCCACTGCAGATGAGAATAAACTACAGCCAGAGGTCAGAATGAACGCATCACACCTGAATCTCTCGACTTGCGAAGATCTTTCCCAGGTAGCATCTGGTGGTCATATACACCTGATTGGAGTATGTGGAATTGCTATGGGAGCACTTGCCATTGCGCTTGCTGAAATGGGGTACGCCGTTTCAGGGAGTGATAAAGAATTCTATCCTCCAATGTCGAGTTTGCTCAATCAATCTCAGGTAAAGATCTTCAAGGGATTTAGTAAAGATAATATTCCAGATGATGTCGAGTTATGTATTATTGGTAATGCAGTTCCTGCAACGAACGAAGAAGTGCGAACAGTAGAAGAGAAAAAACTCCCGCACACATTTTTTGCAAAGATTGCAGGCGAGCTTATTCAAGGAGACAAAACCGGTATCGTTGTAGCGGGAACACACGGGAAGACGACAACGACGGCTCTCTTGGCATATGCCTTTACCCAATTACAGCGAGATCCCTCGTATTTTATCGGCGGAGATATTCCACAGCTCAGCTCTTCATTTGTCTATGGAAGAGGAGGAGAGGGAATTATTGAGGGTGATGAATATGACAGTGTGTTCTATGTAAAGAGACCAAAGTTTTTATTTTATAAGCCGGATATTTTAATTCTCAATTCGCTAGAGTTTGATCACGCTGATATATATGAGTCTTTAGATCAGATAGAAGAAGAGTTTATTGAACTCATAAGGCGAGTGCCCTTGAGTGGATATATAATTGCTTGCACCGATTACTCGCGAATAAAAGAGATCATTAAATCTGTTCCTCGTGAAAGGCTTATTACCTTCGGTCGATCCATCGGAGCGGATTACAGGCTCAGTAAATGTAGCTATGATGGGGATCTGCAAGTCGGTACGATTGAAGGCCCAGAATCATCTTTTGAACTGCGGACGCCGCTTGTCGGTCAGATGAACATGCTGAACTGCCTTGCTGGATTTTTAGCGACGAAGCCCCTCGGAATTACCTTGAAAGATTGGCAGGTATCGATAAAAGATTTCATTGGGGTGACTCGGCGCTTACAGCAACACTATTGTAGTTCTTCAGCTATTCTCCTAGAAGATTTTGCTCATCATCCAACCGCGGTGCGAGAGGTAATTCAAGCGGTAAAAGCGCGTTATCCCGATTCACCTCTATGGGTGGCCTTTGAGCCGAGATCGAATACGAGTCGTCGAGCTATCTTTCAGAAAGAGTATGAAGAGAGTTTTTCCGGCGTAGCAAGGCTTTTTCTCCGAGAAATTCAAAGTCGATATACAGATCAGAATGAGGCCATGCTTGACCTTTTAAAGGTCAAGTCCTCGATAGAACAGGAGGGAGGCATATGTGAAATGTATGCCGATGGTCACACAATTCAAGAGGCAATTTTACAACATCTACAAGTGTATCATCGTCAACATGCCGGTAATTCCGCTCCAGTAGTAATCGTGGTTATGTCCAATGGTTCTTTTGATGGATTGTCAGGTAATTTGACGCGATTATTGAAAGATTCAGAATAAGATTTTGATATTTCACGAGAGTTGCTCTAGAGCATATCTTGAGGATCCATGTCATAGGTCACGCGAATATTTACCGGGACTTTTATATGCTTTTTCATAATAGAAACGAGCTTTCTGAGTTCGCTCGACTTCTCGCTTCTCAAAAGTAAATGGGCACGAAAAAGAGCTTTGACTTTCTCAATCGGAGCAGGCGAGGGGCCGAGACATTCAATGGATATCGCATGAGCTTCGCACCACTGCTGGATCATTAAGCGCATAGTGCGCAGTTGTTCAATAGGAAGTTGTTCTTCTGCGGCCGAACACACTACACGGACGAGCTTACGAAATGGAGGATAGAGTAGCTTCTTTCTCAGGCTGAGTTCTCGTTTTGCAAAAGAGTGGTAGTCCTCTTCGGTAGTCAGCGCAATGCTGAAGTGATTTGGTAGCCGTGTTTGAAGAATGACTCGCCCGGGGATTTCACGTCTTCCGGCGCGCCCGCCTGCTTGGGTAAGAAGTTGGAAGACACGCTCTGCTGCTCTAAAATCGGGCATATGTAAGCCTACGTCACAGTCAATGACACCAACTAAAGTCACTCCAGGCAGATCGTGCCCTTTTGCAATCATTTGTGTGCCTGCGAGAATTTGGATACTGCCATCTCGTACTCCGTGTAAAATAGATTCAAGCTCCGAAAGTGAGTCGGCACTATCACGGTCGAGTCGTGCTATCGAGACATTTGGAAACAGCTCTTCGAGTTCTTCAAAAAGTTTTTGTGTTCCAGAACCGCGTAGTTCCAAAAGGGGAGTGCTCTCAAGGTCGGTTCTCTCCATACAACTTTTGCAGTCTTGGGGCGGTTCCATAGTAAAAGAGCAGTAGTGACAAAGAAGTTTTTGGCCATATTGGTGATAGGTAAGAGGCACAGAGCAGTTAGGACAGAATACGGACTCTCCACATGTATTACATTGCAGATAGCGAGCAAAACCTCTCCGATTATACAGGAGAAAAACTTGCTCCCCTCGAATCAGTGTTTCTTGAATTGCTGAAAATAGTTGTGGAGAGATGCTTTCTGATACCATTTCTCCCTTTTTTATCCGGCCAAGATTTACGATTTCATATGAATGTTGTTTGGTCTGGTAGGGACGCTCTTTTAATCTGAGATATCCAATTTTCTTTTGAGATGCATTATAGAACGATTCAACAGAAGGAGTTGCGCTTCCGAGAATAGTAGTAGCACCACAGAGTTTTGCGCGAACTAAGGCTAAGTCTCGCGCATTATATCTGAATCCGTCTCCTTGTTTGTAAGAAGAGTCATGTTCTTCGTCCACGATGATAAGTGAGAGATTATGGAGGGGAGCAAAAATGCTTGATCGGACACCCAGTGCAATCCGACATTGTCCCTCAGCGATTGCACGCCAGCATTCCCAACGCTTTCGTTTCGGCAGGCTGCTGTGCATTACTGCAAGGGGCAGCTCCAGGCGAGCACGAAAACGATCAACAAGCTGAGGAGTAAGTGCAATTTCAGGGACTAAAACCAGAATAGAGCCACCCTGTGCGAGGACGTGCTGAGCTGCTTCAATATATACCTCAGTTTTTCCGCTACCAGTTATCCCATGGAGCAAAAAGCCATTATATGACTTTTGGTTGAGAGATGCCGAGATGGCTCCTAGAGCAGATGCCTGCTGTTCATTGAGGGTAATAGAGGGCAAGCAATCTTCTGCGAGGTGGGGATGGGTAAGAAACGAAGATGCGTCTTCCTTTTTCTCTTCTCGGATGGCGAGTTCAAGTTCTTGAAGTCGATTTAAGATGGCTGAAGATTTCGGAAAGAGCTGTTGAAGCTCAAAATGAGAGATGCCAGCCACATCTCGCTCGCGAAGAATACGGAGAATCTCTTTCTGTTTAATTCCCCTAACCTCATCGCGCGAAGCAGTTGCAAACCAATGTTTTTGAATTTTAATCGGCAATGGATCTGGGACTGCGGTTTCAAGAACTTTACTGAGTGGTACGCAGTAGTAATGAGCAATCCATTTGTAGAATTCGAGAGCTTCAGGCGTGAAGCAGGGAGCGGGATGCACAATACGATGAATATTTTTTACTTGAAACTTTTCTTGTAGCTCTCTCTCGGATAGCACCCCCGTAATAAATCCCACCGCAATTCGTCGACCAAGAGGGACTTCTACCCGCACGCCAATTTCTATTTCCGATTGATGAGTCTCTGGCACGGAATATGTGTAAGCCTCTGAAAGAGGCGATAGGGTGACTTCTACAAGCAATTCTTCTCTCGATGCTGCCATTGGTCTCACAAATTTCCGCATGGATAGCGTTTTTCTAATCTCGCTAGTTTCGCATAGTCAGAATCTATCTCATACTAAGATCCTAGGATTTTAAAGTTTGATTTTGAAGTGGAGAGAGGCAGATTTTTGGTGCAAATGAATAGTCGCTGAGCCTATATTTCGCTCATGCGAGGAAACATCTGTCATTGAATGCAAAGTGAAGGGACATACGCCAGGCTGATGATGGTTTTGAGGGAATAAGAATAAGAGTTTTTTGATGAATTCGTGCTAGGAAAAACGGAGAATAATTAATGGTATTCAAGAGTTTTTTGAAAGGAGGGGAGGCTTTAATTAGCCTCGATATTGGAGCCCGAAGTGTTAAATGCATGCAGAGTGCCAAGCACGGTGGTCGTCTGACTATTGAAAAAACAGGCTTTGCCAGGCTACGTGAAAATCCATTCGCGAATCATGTTGTTACCAATACAGAACTTCTGGCAAATGCTATAGAGCAGTGTGTCATGCAGGATGTCTTGCAAGACTGGGAAGGCGAATTGCCGAGAGTAGTGCTCTCCGTTCCCGGACCTGCTGTCTTTACCAAAAAATTAAAAATGCAGCAGCTACCATATAAAGAGCTTGGAGAAAATGTGCGTATGGAAGCTGCTAACTTTATTCCCCATGATATTGAGGCAGTAAAGTTAGATTTTCATGTTCTTGGCGAAGCTGGGAAAAATCAATATGAGATTCTTGTTGTTGCGGTAAAAAATGAATTGATTGAAGCGCTTCTCACCACGCTTGAGAGGGTTGGGCTTCAACCTGCGATTATTGACGTTGATTATTTTGCTCTCCAGAATATCTTTGAGTATTCCTATCCTGAGCTCAGAGGATCAACAGTAGCTCTCGTTGATCTTGGTTCACGGTATTCAATTGTGAATATTGTGAGCGGCGGAAAGTCTTTGTTCGTTGGTGATATTGGCACTGGTTCAGAGACAATCGCAGATACTCTTGAGGAGCTTCATGGGACTACAATCTCGCGAGAAACCGACTGGCTTGATGATCTTGAGAAGACAGAGTCAGTCCAGAGTGCTCTGACGGATGAGTCAGAGAAGCTCGCTCGTGAATTCAATCGACAGCTCAGTTTTTTTTGGAGTGCTGCCGGAGCAGAGCAACGAATTGAGAAGATTGTTTTAAGTGGTGAAGCAGGAAGGTTGCCAGGCTTCTTGGCTGCGCTTGAAAAAATTACAGATATTTCATGTGAGGTTATTAATCCATTTCGAGAGATGGATTTTCATTCGGCTATCAATAGAGAGCAAATAGAGAAGATGGGTGCGCAGCTGAGTATTGCCTGTGGTCTTTCGTTGCGAGAGGTTGGAGATCGGATGCTTCCAGGAAGTTTGTAGTCAGTAACTCATTAAGAGCGGTAGCAGAGACGATATTAGGAGAGGGAAAATGATTAAAATTAACTTGCTCGGTGAAGATACGAGACATGATTCATCCGTCTTTGTTTGGCTGGCGGGAACTGGCATTTCTTGTCTCTTTGTCGCTGTGGTTGGAGTTTTTCTCTGTCTCGATGTGCACTCAGAAGTAGATAGCCGTACGATGGAATATGATCTGCTATCGCAGGAACTTGCCCTTTTAAAAGAGAGAACGAAGGAAGTTCAGCAGTTAGAAGAGAAGCGGGAGGAATTGGAGCAAAAATTGAATGTAATACAAGAGCTTCGCTTGAATAAGTTAGGTCCTGTAAAGGTGCTCGATCAATTGAACATTAGTGTTCCAGAGCGAGCGTGGTTAACCGAAGTATCTGAGCGTTCCTCGATGATAGAAATTACAGGATTCGCAATTGATGGCCAGACAGTCGCGAGCTTTATGAAGCAGCTTGAACGGTCTGATTATTTTGCCGACTTGAGCGTAGACACACGAGCAGAGATGCGTGATGGAGTGAAACTTCAGTTTTTTACTTTGCGCTCTCGACTCAGTTATTCGGGAGCTTTGAAAAGTGAGCCTGAATCTCTTCTGAGTGCAAGAGCGCAGGCAGATGACTTAACGGATGCTCAGTAGCAGTCTATCTGAGGAGAGAGGAAAAGAGCATTGGGCGAGGAGATTAAGAGTAATGAATAGATTTCTAGAGAGTTTCGGAGAGTGGTCGTTCTATCAAAAGTTGGGTCTTTGTGTCGGTAGTGTGCTCTTTTTGTCGTATGTCTTCTGGCAATACTGGTATAAGACTCCTGCCGAAGAGCTGAGACGACTGAACGAAAAGGTTGAGTCGATGGAGATTCAAGTTAGACGAGAACAGATGTTAGTTCGAAATCTACCTCATGTCCGAAGAGAGGTCGTTGAATTAGATCAGCAGCTCTTGACGGCCTTACGAGAGTTGCCAAACAAGCAAGAGACCTCGAGACTGCTCGATTCGATTTCAGATCTGGCTCGGGATGCTGGTTTAACTATCGAGGCATTCAAGGAAATGGGAAGCACGGCAAGGGAGTTCTACGGACAAAAGTCTGTTTCCTTGGTGGTAGGTGGCACCTTTCATCAGGTAGCGACTTTTTTCGATGAAGTGGGCGGACTTGCGAGAATTGTAAATATTAATGATGTCCAAATGACGAGTCCGACTTCTGGGGACGAAGGGATGAATCTTCAAACAGCGTGTACGGCGACAACCTTCTGGTATCTCTCCGAAGAAGAGCGAGCTGAACAGAAGCGAGCGGAGGAACAGGCGAAGAAGAGGAGCCGAAGAAGGTAGCAGATAAAACAGCGTTTGCGCACTTTGAGTATGATGTCCATCAGTGAGCATCTATCCTTTCGAGTAGTGGGATGGAGATAGATCGAGAATTTTGCAATATTTCTCTCTATCTCGATATTTCGCTGACGTGGTAAAACAGAGCGAGCAGCTTCGTGGATGACGAAGCAGTGTAGGGAGCTTTCCCCAAGAGGGCGAGCACCTTTGATTTCTTTGTTCTTGGCTCTACGGGTGTTTCGCGTGAAGTATCAATTGGCGATGCAAACCATTGGCGATGCAGACCATTGGCTTGGTAGAGAGTTAGGTGGTCGAGAAGTCGGTTAAGTTCGCATAGGGATAGTTTGTTTGTTTTTTGGAGAGTTATGATGAATGCGACTCCTGTAACGGAAAGGTCTTCGTATTTACTCCTTCTTCGGTTTGGTCTCGGAATTATAGCATTGTCCTTATTCAGTGCCTGTTCCACGGGCCTTCCATTTCTTAATGGTGATAGGACACCTGCTCTTAATGGTGATGGCACACCTGGTTCGCAAGATCTGCGGAGCTCCATAGCGACTCAAGGTCCGATTGTTATCTCTCGGGTAGAGGAAGACGGTCTCGGAATCGAACTCAGGGGACATCAGGCTCCCAAGCTGAGAGAGGCTGACCTGGTTATACGTTCTGTTGAAGAGAGTGTCAGTTATGCCATCGAACGCTTGTCAAACCCATCGCGGATTCAAATCACTCTTCCTGAGCTGTCACTTGCAAGCGAAAAGTATACCCGTCGAGTCTCACTAGATGAACTTGGGCTACTGAAAGAAATTGACTTGAAGGCCACAGATGAAGGTCTTCAGTTAGAGGTTGCTTTAAATGAGGGTGAATCGAGTTACGACGAGGATATTACCTACGAGTCAGAGCCTATTGCTGGTAATCTATACGTCCGTTTTAGTCAGACAATCGCAGATACTCCTCAAGTAACAGCAACAAAATCTGCACGGTTGGTTACAGAAGAAAAGAATCACGACCGAGATCCTGCCCAGCTTACGGATAATGGGCAGCCAACTGATGGCACTGTAATCTCAGAGTTGAAATCTGTTCGATTTGAACAAGCACCCGCTATTGGGCAGATTGTGGTTGCCGAAGTTGATGCTCCAGGCGTCTTTACCTTAGAGAAAACCGCCCCTTCAGAATTTGTACTTACCCTGGAAGGGGTATCTCACGATCCGAAGGCAATCCAAAACCTTATAACCGCTCCTTCTCGTACCTCGAAGATCCGTTCGGTGCGAGTAGTTCAGGATGGAGAGAACACACTGGTTCGAGTTTTTGCAGATCCATTACTTCAGCTTGAGGCAATTGCGCGTAGTGGAAGTATCGTGCTTCAGCCAGTTGACCGATATCTCGCTTCGCCTACACGCGATGTACGCGCTCAGGTGGAGTTAGAAGAGTTAGAGACAGAACAAGAGGTTGAAGAAGAAATAGAGGCAAGCAGACAAGAAGAGACTGATTCTGAGGAGGATGACGAGCAAGAGGAGGCGGCAGACGCTGAGGAGCTCCTCTCAGAAATGACCGATATAGAAAGTGAAATTTCAGCACTTCTCGATGAAGCTCCTCGATATACGGGAAGAAAAATTTCCCTGGATCTACAAGATACTGAAATTTCAAATGCCCTACGAATCATAGCAGAGGTTTCGAATCTTAATATTATAGCGAGCGATGATGTTGTCGGACAGGTAACACTGCGGCTTGTTGATGTTCCTTGGGATCAGGCGTTAGATGTTATTTTGAAGACAAATGCGCTCGACAAGGTCCTTGAGGGGAATGTTATGCGTATTGCTCCAATCGGAAAACTCCGTGACGAGCGAGAAGCTTTGAAGCTGGCACAGGAGGCAGAAGAAGGTCTTGAGCCACTTGTCGTGAAATATATTAGAGTTAGCTATGCAAAGGCTTCAGAGCTACAGCCACTCGTTGAGACAGTATTAACAGAACGAGGTACGGTTGCGTTCGATGAGCGCACAAACCAGCTGATCGTTAAAGATATTCGTCGTGGAGTGAAGAATGTTGCTGAGCTTGTGGGCCGGCTTGATTTAAGAACACCGCAGGTATTGCTGGAAACTCAGATTGTTGAAGCGAATCGAACCTTCTCGCGCTCACTGGGTTCTGAGCTTGGCTTTACCATGATCCAATCTCCAGCTACTGGAAATCCTACAGGCGATAACTTTCCGAATGCTATAAGTATTGGAGGTAGTGTTCTTCCAGGTCAAAGTACCGGTTCTTCTTTTCCAGCAAGCATTTCGTCAGCAAGTGGTTCAGCTGTTTCATTCCTTTTGGATAGTGCTGATGGAACTCGCTCGCTCGATTATCGATTAACTGCATTAGAGGATGAAGGTGCAATACGGATTGTGAGTCGACCCTCTGTGGCAACCACGAATAATCAGCAGGCGGTGATTAAGAGTGTTGAAAAGGTGAGAGTGAAGACGCCGAGCGGGGGGCTCTCCGTCGCAACTGGAGCGGGAGCAAACGCTTCTGGAAGTGGTGGTGTGGCCACTGAAACGATTGAAATCGGAATTATTCTTGAAGTTACACCTCAGGCGTCGCCAGACTACTTCGTTCTTCTTGATATCAATGCAAAGTCGAGCACCTTCGGAGCAGAACGTGTAGATGACATACCGACTGAGATTGAACGGAGCGCCACTTCTTCGGTGCTCGTATCAAGTGGTCAGACTTTTGCCATGGGAGGCATTTACAAGATTACTGATTCGGATAGTGTTTCTGGAGTGCCTTTTTTAAAGGATATTCCATTCTTCGGACACTTATTCCGTCGTCAGACGGTGAAGAATGCTGATGAAGAGCTGATATTTTTCATTACGCCAAGAATTATCGAGGGAAGTTTTGATGATGCGGCCATGAAAGTTGCATTTTAGAGTATTTACTTTTAGGGATGCATAGGGACAAGAGAGGTAAAAATGAATAGCACACTACGACGAGCACTCGAGATTACCATGATTCTTTTTCTGGGAGTTGCTGGTCTCGTTTCTTGCGGCGGAGGCGTCGGTTCGAGTGGAAATAACAATCAGGGAGTCGTCTTTACTCTGTTAGGTTTTTACTCTGGGGCTGCCTTAGGATGTTTGGATCTGCCAGAGGATGTGAGTGGAATAACTGCCATTTCTGTTCCAGTCTCCTCCTCGTCTTCTGATGGCCTCGCTTTCCCCGGTGAAGTAGTTGCAGCAGTTGGGTTACAAAACAATCTTGATAGTCAGGCGTTGAGTGTCGATAGGCTGAATCTTGAGTATTTTATCCCAGGATCTTCAGTGCAGCCTCCATCAACAATCCAACCGCTTCCTCTGATGTTGGGGCCCTCTATACTAGCAGGAGATACTTCAACAGGGAACGATTCTAACTCTTCGCTGCCGAATTCTGCTTTTTTGGGAATTGGTTCTTGTGCAATAGCGGAGTTTCGACTCATTCCCGCTCAAATACGAAGCTGGATAAGCCTTAACAGGAACTCTCTTCCAGAGGCACCATTTGATCTCTTTGTTACGGTAACGGCAGAAGGAGAGTCAACGAGCGGACAGCGCTACACCACAAATGACGAGACGATAGTAGTTGATATTACACCAGATGTATCGATTGCTTATGCTGGTGGTAACGCAACGAATGTAGTTTAGGGGGTTGAGAGGAGCGCCAGCACAATTGAGTGGCACTTTTTTATTGGACTTAAGGTTGAAGATACGTTTTAGAGGAAAAAGGGGAAGGCGGATATGAACAGGTTCATGATGTCAAAGGCAAGAGGCGCATTTATAGCTCTCGCCATGTTCGTTTCACTTGGCGCTATTGCATTGGTCATTTCTGGATGTAATAGCGGGAGCACTGATAGTGATAATGCACCTTTTAGTGGAGGATTCGTCGCATCGGAGGATAATATTGGGACATTAAGTCTCTCTGTTACTTCAACGAGGCTTGCAGTCTCTCAAACGACTGGTTTTGAGGTCAGCGTAACCGATCAAAATAGCTCGCCAGTTCCTAATATCTCGGTCTTTTGCGATTCAGAACTTGGCATAGGAATCATTGAACCATCAAGTGGACAAGAGATAACGAACAGCTCTGGCCGGATGAGCGGTCGAATCGGTTGTGCTGCACCAGGAAGCTTTCAGTTTGGTTGCCGACTCCCTGTTGGAACGAACATCAGGGAGTTCGTTCAGGTGGTTTGTGAGGGACCAATTCCAGCTGGGTTCTCTGGGTTTGAAAACGCCGGCGGTGGAGGACTTGGCAATGGTTCTGGCGGAGGTGGGGTTGCTGCTCCAGATGATGGTGCTCCAGGCGGAACAGGAACCGAAGGTATTCGGCTTCTTCAGATCATCATGAGTGATACAGGGGAATCTGATGGGAATACGTTCGGTATTGATGTGTCGCGAGTGAACTGTGAGCCAGATCCATTAGAGGATCCGATCTGTGAGCCTTTCTTTAACACTCGTGCAACATTTCGAATTATTAATAATTCAAACCAAGCACTTCAAATTACTGGATATTCATACGTTGTTCCGCAAGCGACAGGAGATGGTACGGCTTCTTACTCATCGCCGACTATTGCAGTAAGTCCTATAGACGGAGGACCTGCGGTTCCTCCTTTTGGAGGAGAGCTTTCAATAACAGGACTCTTCACGGAGTTCGGTAGTGGAAACGGGGGAGTCTGTTCAAGTGGAAAGACATTCATCGGTTCCGGTAGTAGTGTTTCCGCATCTCTTGGCTTCAGGAACGTCTCCTTCTCAGTTTTTGGACAGAATGAGAATGGAGATTCTTTTACTCTTTCTGGTCAGTTAGGACTTAATTTTCACAACTTTGATCGTTGTCCATGACGGACTCTGGTTCATCTGAAACATTGCACCAAGACCTGAAAAAGGCAGAGGCTGCAAAAGATAAGGGAAGCATAGGAGAAGCTTTTGAACTCGTGGTTCAGTATCTGGGAGATAACCCGATACAACCACGAGCGCGACTTCTTCTCGCTGAATTATTCTACCGAGGTGGATGTCCAGAGATTGCGGTGGAGGAGGTCAGGAAGCTCAGGGCTCGATTTCCGAATCGAGAGTCACTCGGTCGCTTGTTAGAGGCGCTCGACCCGTTGAGTCCTTCAAATACAAGCGACAAGCCGATTCCTGGCTCTGCTGAGCCTCACTCCACCGTGGCAGAGGGCTCTGTTATTGCCCAAGTAGAGTTTGAGCTCGATGATATCGAACTCTTAGATGAGTAGTGCCAAAATCAAGTAAAATTAGGTGATTAGCGGATTTTAATTCTTTATCATTGGGTTCCTCGCGAGGATTCGTTCCCCTGACCTTTTACCTTTTCATTGGAATTCGGTAAATTTGGGGTCTTTGGATAAAAACGAAGAATATTTTATCAGACCTCAATACGAGGACTTCTGGAGGGATGCTGGCTGATTGAGGTGGTTGCCCGTGGCACGCATAGCGAGAAAGAAAGGTGAAGTTTATCATGGATATTAAAGAGTTAGAGAAGATAGTTAAAATCCTAAAAGAAAGTGGTGTTACTGATTTTGAGCTTACCCAAGATGGAACGACCATTAAGTTATCGCGCGCTCAGCTAGTGCAAGCAGCACCACAGGTTGCTCTTGCGCCAGCTGCTGTTACGAGTGCCAGTGCGGAAGTATTACCAGTTACCATTCCCCAACCAGAAGCTGCATCCGCAGGAGGGGACGAATTTGCGGGACTTCATAAAGTAGAATCTCCAATTGTTGGTACGTTTTACAGAAAGCCGTCTCCAGATGCAGATTCCTTTGTTCAAGAGGGAGACACCGTAAAGAAGGGAGATACCCTCTGTATCGTTGAAGCAATGAAGTTAATGAACGAAATTGAAGCACCAGTAAGTGGTAAGGTAGTAAGAGTCCTTCCGGGGGATGCTCAGGTAGTTGAGTTTGGCGAATTACTCGTTGTAATCGATCCGAATGCATAGCTCTCGTTTTTCTTGAGAGCCATTTAATTTCTTTTAAGGTATCCGCATGTCTTCGAACCCACCGTTTAAAAAAATTCTTATTGCCAATCGTGGTGAAATAGCACTTCGTATCATTCGTGCTTGTCATGAGTTGGGCATTAGGACGGTTGCAATTCACTCAACAGCTGATGAGGAGGCTCTTCATGTAAAGCTTGCTTCTGAGAGTGTCTGCATCGGACCTCCCGCCCCAAAGGAGAGTTACCTGAATATCGCGTCTATTATGGCGGCTGCGGTGGCAACCCAAGCTGATGCTATTCACCCTGGGTACGGTTTCCTCAGTGAGAACCCGGCATTTGCTGAGATCTGCGGTAGTTGTGGGATTACCTTTATCGGCCCTTCGGTAAGAAACATGAGGGTCATGGGGGATAAGGCGAGAGCTCGCCGCGCAGCTGATAAAGCTGGTGTACCGACCATTCCCGGTGACAGCCAAGGGTATTTAAGTGCAGATCAAGCGTTACCAGTTGCTCGTAAGAGTGGATTTCCCGTTTTGTTAAAGTCGTGTGCTGGTGGCGGTGGACGAGGAATGAAAATTGTCGAGTCGGAAGAGACGTTTCACTCTCTCTTCGATACTGCACAGCGAGAAGTGGAGGCTGCGTTCGGAGATGGGCATCTTTTGATTGAGAAGTATCTTCCAGCGGTTCGGCATGTCGAGGTTCAGATTGCAGGGGATCGTTTTCGAAATGTGATACATCTTGGAGTTAGAGATTGCTCTATTCAGCGCCGTTATCAGAAAGTTATTGAGGAGGCGCTTTCTCCGGGGCTACCCGATGAGCTTCGGGAGAAGATTCAAAATTCTGCGGTGGAGTTGGCGCGTTCTGTTGGCTACTCAAGTGTTGGAACAGTGGAGTATCTTGTTAATCTGAAGGCCAATGAATTCTACTTTATTGAGATGAATACTCGTCTGCAGGTTGAGCATCCGGTCACAGAGATGATTACAGAGACGGATATCGTGAAAGAGCAGATTCGAATTGCAGCCGGTGAGCCGCTTTCGCTTCAGCAGTCAGATGTTCAGTTTCATGGACATGTGATGGAGGCTCGAATTAATGCTGAGAATCCACGCACCTTAGTTCCCTCGCCTGGTAAAGTGCTTAGTTATCATACCCCTGGTGGTAATGGAGTTCGTGTGGATTCTGCTGTCTATGCTGGTTATACCATTCAGCCGTATTACGACTCCATGATTGCAAAGCTGATAGTGAAAGCTCACGATAGGGAGGCTTGCATTGAAAAGCTGCTTGTTGCACTTGATGAGTTTCTAATAGAGGGTATTCATACGAATATCGAGCTTCATAGACGCATATTGAATCATCCGAAGTTTCGTTCTGGGGATTTTTCAACGAAGTTCTTGGACTTACACGATGTTTTCGAAGAGGAAACTCCGGAGGAGGAGGTAGTTGATGAGGTTGCATAGAAGAGATAATGTGCTCCGCTCCGTCCAAGTATCATCATTTGATCCTCGAAAGACTGGCCTCTGCATGCTCCCTCTTCGTGCCCTTTTTTTTCTTACGCTCTGCATCAGCATAAACCTTTCTCCTGCACTAGCAGCCCCAAGCCTTGATATCCTTAACCCGGTGTTTGATTTCGATTCAATTCCTCAGGGGAAAATTCTTGAGCACCAGTACATTTTACGAAATTCAGGGGATGAGGAACTCGAAATACAGCGAATTGTGCCTGCCTGTGGGTGTACAGTGCCTGAGCTGAAGAATAAGGTGATTGCGCCAGGTGAAGAAACGGTCTTATCCGTACAATTTAATACGTATGGAATGTACGGGAGAAAGGAAAAGACGGTTAGGCTGTATACAAACGATCCAGAACGGCCAGCCGCCCTACTCACATTGAAAGGTGAAATAGAGCCAGAAGTGCTCGTAGAGCCATATCGAATCGACTTTGGAAAAGTGACCCACTCTCCTGATACTACGGCTGGAGTGGTGCGGCGGGTGAATATTCAGATTCGTGATGGATTACGAGCACGTATTGGCGAACTTTCAACTCGTTCGAAATGGATTGAGATTAAAGAGATAGAGCGAGTGAAGCATAAACGAGTGATTGCAGAGATCCGTTTGAAAGGGGGCGCTCCTATAGGTGAATTTCGCGATCGGGTGGTCATTCGTGTTAGCGGTGCACAGCAACGGACGGTGAATCTTCCAATTTACGCATCTGTTCGAAAACAGATTGAGCTTGAGCCTCCTGTAGTAGCGCTTGGAATGTTGACGCCAGGTAGTATGGTTGAGCGTGAAGTTCGTATTTTCAATAATGGGCAGGTTCCGTTACAGATATTGTCGCTTACTTCAAAAAATTCTGATATTAACACCACTTCAGAAGAAGTTAAGCTCGGAAAGGAATTTCGACTTACGGTACGCTACTCTTCAACGTCTCGGGTATCTGAGATTAAGGATACAGTAACCGTAATCATGGGGGACGCTTCTGGTAAGCCAGTGGAGGAGGTCGTCATAAGTGTTACCGGCTTGGCTACTCCTCAGAAGGGCTAATACGCAAGAATCACAGGGTGTGAATACTCCTAATGGTATGTGGACTTACGTACCTGGATAGGGAAGAGAAAGTTATCTTGACTCCGTTGAGGTAGTAGATGGTGGCGAGAGCGAATGTAGTCAGAATTTCTTTGAAGCTGGTTGTTCTATTCGTGCTTCATATCTTTTTTCATTCGAGCAATAGCCTTCGTGCTGAAGAATACGTCGTTTATGGATTGTCAATTCCTGTCAAAAAGGTCTTGCGAATTGACGACAGTCGAACCACTGTTGCTCTTCTTGGAAAAGAGCGCATCGTGCCTCCTGAAAAAGTAAATGCTACTCTCCTCCGTTTCTATTTGAAGACGGAGGGTGTTCTTACTGCATTTCAACAAGGAGAGATCCTCTCTGCCATTCAAATGGCAATTAAAGAGAATGATGTCGAATCGAGTGTGACTCTACTAGAATTCTATCTCGCTTCCTCGCTCTACTCTTTTGAGGAAAAACGAGAGAATTTGCTCGGTCTGCATCTCACTGCTTCCTCAACGCCAGTGTTTCAAGCTCTGGTCAAGGGGAATAGGAAGAAGATTCCTCAAGATGTCCGTGCGCTTCTTTTCGCATTTCTGAGCCTTGATGAACAGGGATGGATGAGGAGAAATGGAATAAATGAGCTTCAGAAGGTGAAAGATGCGTATTTCGATGCTATTGAATTTCTCGTTAATAGAAAGCTGAAGGAAGAAGGAGATTCGACAAATCTTAGGTCGTTATCCGACTTTCTTGCGAGAACCTTTACCCTGAGCAATCCGAAGGTGCAACAGCTTACTCTTCTCTTCGATCAACTCCACTCACTAAGAACGCTTGAACCTTCGCTCGATCGTTCATTAATTTACCCTTTTCTTGAAGTTTCAAGTCATATATCGCCGCTTTCGTTCCTCCGTATTTTGGTAGTAGAGAAAGTCCATGAATTCTCAGAATATGCAGTTGCAAAGGGGATATCTCTTTCTCCTCTTCTCTTACTAGCGGAGTTAAAAGCTGAAGAACGCTCTGAGCGTACGCAGAGCATCATGGTATTGGCCTTGAATTCACTGGAAATAAATAGCATAGAGGCTCGAGCAAACGAGTCTTTTATGAAGGTTATAAGCGAGGAGAGTGAGAATTCCTCATTAGTCAGAGATGCATGGAATAATTTTCTGCAGCGATCCATTCAGGTGTCTTTGGCGCATGATGATATTGAAGGAGTTCGGTTTTTTCGTGAGTACTTCAGTGCCAAGACAAACCAAGAGAAACAGCGATATGCTGAGCTTTTGGTGAGTGAGGCTATCGGGCTAGTCCGCGTTGGTGATAGGGACGGTGCTCGAAAAGTGTTGGAAGGTATAGAACGAATCCCTATTCTGACTCAATTGCGGCTCTATCTTGTAGGATATTACGGCTCAGTTGCTCGTCTTTTTGGACTAGCGTGTGGCCTCTTTCTACTCTTGTTAGCAGTAAGATTCCTGTACTTGAAGAAGCCGATTTTCGGTTTTAAGGGACAGAAGTGGCAGGCAGAACATCTTCGGATTAGGGAAGATATTGCGAAAGGCATAGAGCCTCAAGGTGTTAATGGGCCTTCTATTCAGCCACTTGAGCATGAGTATCAACAGCTCCTTAAAACCTTTGGACTCAAGGAAAACGCAACTGACAACGAACTTAAATCTGCCTATCGTCAATTGATTAAGAGAGTTCATCCTGATGTTCAGTCAAGTGCATCTGAGAGCTTTGATACAAATGCTGATTTTTTAAAACTCTCAGCTGCCTATGAGCGGATCATTGAGCTGAAGAGTGTTTTGAAAAAGCCATAAGCGCGTAGATTATATCCGAGAAAACGTCTTTCTTGCTCGTCGTACCGTTCGAATCTCGCTCCAGTTTCTGAGACATTCTCTTCTGCGTGGTAAGGGAATCGATTTTTGCTTATGTTGTAGAGAAGTTGGAGTACTTTTGAGCTGTAGCTGTGCTTTCTCCGAGAGTTCGCTATATCGAGTGCCAGAGAGAGCTGCATCAAGCAGGCTGGGATGGGGAGCACGTTGAGGTGAATTTTTGATAAGAAGGCTTAGGGCTTTTCTCAGGGGATGCTGTTTGTCGAGGTATTCGTTGATAATAAGAAGTTTCCACGTTGGGTCGCCCGAGGTGAGATCTCGTGAGATGGAGAAGAAAAGAGAGCGTGGAAGAACGGTGCGAGATGCAGACATAAGAGACTCCTGTAAAAATATGATTGCCAACGCAGAGCAGAGAATCGCAAGGCGTATGCCATCGTTAAGTCCCTGAAAAGACGAGTAATGCTCGGTTAAATGAGTTGATATTGAGGTGTTGGTACCACAAGGGGTGATGCGTAAATGCCTCACGGGGCCGAATTCTCAGCAACAGGTTTGGCGTTTTTTCTTAAGGCACGCTACGCTAACGAATAGCGGGGCACGCGAGAAAGAAAGCTAACCCGGTCAGGCCTGGAAGGGAGCAGCCGTACGCTTCTCCTTTCTGTGTTGGGCCCCGCGATTTTCCCTTTACGAAAACAGAATAGAATTGTACTCAGTTAGTTGTGTCATACCTTGTTTTAGCCCGAAAATATCGTCCTGAGCACTTTCAGAGTGTTAGTGGACAAGAGCACGTAACCAGAACTCTTGGAAATGCAATTACGAGAGATCAGGTTGGTCATGCGTATGTTTTTACGGGTCCTAGGGGAGTTGGAAAAACTTCGATAGCGAGGATTTTTGCAAAGTGCTTAAACTGTTCTGAAGGTCCAACTCTGACTCCGTGCCTGGAGTGTTCTAATTGTCGTGAGATTGCAGCAGGAACAAGTCTTGCCGTTCGGGAAATTGATGGAGCCTCGAATAACAGTGTTGATAATGTTCGAGAGCTTATAGAGTCTTTTCGGACTCTTCCTGCTCCTGGTTCTAAGTATAAAGTTTATATTATTGACGAAGTTCACATGCTCAGTATTTCGGCGTTTAATGCGTTGTTAAAGAGCCTAGAGGAACCACCTCCGAACACGGTCTTTGTTCTTGCCACAACGGAGCCGCATAAGATTCCGGACACGGTCTTATCTCGTTGTCAGCGGCATGATTTAAGAGCTTTGCCAGTTGCAACTATTAGTGAATGTCTTGCTGAAATAGCAAACCGTGAAAGCTTTATTATTGACTCCTCCGCTCTAAAGATTATTGCAAAGTTGGCAGAGGGCTCGATGCGCGATGCTCAAACGCTACTTGAGCGAGTGCGAGCATATGGAGGGGAATCGATCACGGCGCAAGAAGTGAGCGTTATTCTTGGTGCGGTTGATATACAACTCCTCTATGCGCTTGGAGAGAAAGTGATCGCTCAAGATGTTGAGGGAGCTCTTTCTCTTGTTCACGATGCTTTTGAAACGGGTGGAGATGAATCGATCTTTCTTAGAGAGTTTGTTGGCTTTTTTCGAGATCTTCACGTGGCGGCTCTTGCCGATACGCAAAATGGCAGGGTCGTTGGTTTAACAAAAGATGAACAGGCAGAGCTTGTTGCCCTCACTGAAAATAATATTGATCGAGAAGATCTGGCAGATCTCGCCGATATGGCCCGAGAAGGGGCGGATAAAGCTCTGCGAAGTAGCTTTCCTCGTTATGCGCTTGAATCTCTAGTGATTCGGATGGCAGCTAGGCCACGAGTGAAGGATTTAGGAAAAATGGTTGGCCGTCTTCGTGAGATGGTTACCGCCGAAAAAAAAAAGCCTAAAGAACAGCCGATAGGTCACAGTAAGCCAACGGAAGCAACTATTGTCAGTAGTGCCGCACTGACTCCAAAAATAACTCACGCTCCAAAAATAATTCAGGGAAAAACAGATTCTTCACCAAAAAAGAAAGTAAGGAAACCCGAAGCGATACCGTCAAGATCGGAGGCTCTTCAATCAGCGGATACAGGACAGTTGTCGGAGCAGCAATACAATATGGCTGACTTTGTGAGCTTTGCTCATCAGCAGGGCGGTGAAATTATAGGCGAGATGCTGCGTTGTGTGACAACCGTCGCTTTTCAAGATGGAGTCCTAAAAATTGAAGGACCAGAATTCCAAATCGGGAGCTTACAGCAAGAGGATACACGGGCGAGATTGCTGGTGCTCCTTGAGGAGTTTAGTAAGTGTTCGAGCTGGAGAATCGAGACCAAAGTTGTGTCAGATGGAGGTTTGAGAACTGATAAGAGTCTGAAGGCGGTAGAAAGAAAAGAAGTTGAGAGTAAGCTGCTTGAGCAGAGAGAAAAAATGTTACGTGATAACACGGTAAAGAGAGTTATTAAAACATTTCCGGGGAGTAAGATTGAGCGGATTCGCTTGAAGCGTAATGCGGTATAACAGTAAGATAAGGAAAGTTTTAAAAGGAGAGAGCTGATATGGGAAAAGGATTTGGCGGTGGTTTGCCAGGTAATATGCAGGAGATGATGAAGCAGGCTCAAAAGATGCAGAGCCAACTTGCAGAGCTTCAAGAGCAAGCCAAGGAAGAGGAGGCTGAGGGTTCCGCTGGAGGCGGAATGGTAAAAGTTGTTGCGCTTGGTACACAGCAGGTAAAGTCAGTTTCTATTGAGAAGGATGTTGTTAATCCAGATGACATTGAGATGTTACAAGATTTGGTAGTTGCAGCAACAAATGAAGCCCTTAAGAATGTGCAGGAAAAAGTGCAGGGAAAGATGGCTAAGATAACAGGTGGATTAAATATTCCAGGTCTCGGATAATAACGTTTCGTTATTATAGCGTTTATGCAGGCATTTCCTCCTTCATTTCAAAAATTGGTGCACGAGTTGTCACGGCTTCCATCTATCGGAGAAAAGTCGGCTACTCGACTGGCATACTATATTCTCAAAGAAGAGGGGGATCTGGGGAAAAAGTTGAGTAGTGCTATCTCGGAGGCTTGCTCAAAGATAGGACTTTGTAAGACCTGCTTTTTCTTATCAGAGGAAGAGCAATGTCGCTTCTGTGTCGATCCTGGACGTGATTCGCATGTGCTTTGCGTTGTTGAAAAACCGATGGATATTATTTCCTTTGAGCGAATGGGTGAATTTCGAGGGCTGTATCATGTCCTTCACGGACTGTGGGCACCACTTCGTGGGCAAGGACCTGAGTCGATGAAGTTAGCAGAGTTGCTTCGTCGAGCAGAGAGCGCTGAGATAGAAGAGGTTATTATAGCGACTGGTTCAACAGTTGAGGGGGATGCTACAGCATTGTATGTGGCAAGACTTCTCAGTGAACGGGGTATTCCCTCTTCGCGACTGGCTCAGGGGATGCCAAAGGGCGGTGAGCTTGAGTATTCAGATGAAGTAACGTTAGCGAGGGCTCTAGCAGGAAGAAGCCGCATCGAAGCCTTATAGGAGAAGCTCCCATGCGCTCTCCTCTCGGGGGGGGGTACACGGATAATCAAAAAGACATCTGTTAAAAAGGAAGACGTATGGAAGTTTTAGAGGCAATTAGAAGTCGACGAGCTGTTAAGCACTTCGATCCGAATCATGTCATAACAAAAGAGGAGCGACGGATATTGCTTGAATCTGCGCTCCAAGCTCCTACATCCTTTAATATCCAGCATTGGAGAGTAGTTGAGGTCTCTGAAGAGAAGTTACGTGAGCAAATCTATGCAGCAGCATGGAATCAAGCGCAGGTGAAAGAGGCCTCTCTGCTTTTTGTGATCTGCGCCGATCTCAAGGCCTATGCAAAAGAGCCAGCGCGATATTGGCAAAATGCACCGAGTGAGGTCCAAGAGATGCTCGTTCCTATGATTGAGCCGTTTTACGATAGTAATGAGAGACTTCAAAGAGATGAGGCAATGCGTTCAGTGGGAATTTTTGCCCAAACTCTTATGCTGGCAGCGAAGGGTCTAGGTTATGACTCATGTCCTATGATTGGATTTGATGCGGAATCAGTCGCAAAGTGTATTCAGCTTCCCGATGATCATGCAATCGGAATGATGCTAACAGTCGGGAAGGCGCTAAAGCCGGCATGGCCAAAACCTGGGCAGTTACCGCTTGAAGATATTTTTATTGAGAATATGTTCAGCTGATGCTCTATAACCCTTTGAGCTTACTCTAAGAGCATTCTTACAGATTCTATGGTATCGGCCTCATATGCTGCTTTGTCTTTTCGAATACGAACAATTCGTGGAAATCGAAGTGCCACGCCAGCTTTATGTCGTTTTGAAAGTTGAATGCTATCAAAGGCAATTTCAAACACGAGACTGGGGGTAACAGCTTGAACGGGACCGAATTTCTGCAGCTGATTTTTGCGAATAAACGCATCTACTTCTCGTATCTCAGAATTCGTGAGCCCAGAGTATGCTTTGGTAATAGTTACAAGTTCGCCATTTTTCCAGACTCCAAACGTATAGCTTGTATAGAGGTCTGCCCGTCTTCCATGGCCTTTCTGTGCATAGAGTAATACGACATCAAGTCTGAGGGGGTCTACTTTCCATTTCCACCACTGGCTTCCCCGTCGTCCTGTGCCATATGACGATGCTCGATGTTTGATCATAAGCCCTTCGGATTGTCTTGATCGTGCTTTGGCGCGAAGCTCAGACATTTGCGAAGGACGTGTCACTTTATGTAATGGAGAGAGAAGCAAGAAACGTTCTTCATGCTCTTTAAAGAACGTTTCTAAGTGCTGGCGACGAATCGACAGAGGCTCTCCACGGAGATCTTTACCGGCTAGTTCTAGTAAGTCATATGCTATGAAACGAACGGGAAGAGTCTTCAAGAGTTGAGACGAAATTTTTTTTCTATTGAGCCGTTTTTGTAGCTCGGCAAATGACTGTGGTTGACCATCTCTCCAGACGATGATCTCTCCATCGAGTACAATATTATCATGCTCTACTCTTTCCATTGTAGATATGAGTTCAGGGAATGTTTCAGTAATTACTTCCTCACCACGTGACCAGATGATGACATGACCGGAACGCTTGAGAAGCTGAGCTCGAATTCCATCCCATTTCCATTCGATAATCCATTCAGGAAGAGAGGAAGAGATAACTGATTCTTGAGTGCTATCGAGCGGAGAGGCTAAGAGAAAGGGGTATGGATTTCCCAAAGATTCGTTGCAGCTCGTTCTTTTCATGAGCGTTTGATAGCGTTCCTCGGTGGGTTGCCATTCTCCAACAAGCCGATGTGCCATTTCGGCAATATCAAACTCATATAATTCAGCGAGTACTTGTGTTACGAGTCCTTTCGAAACGCCGATACGAAGTCCTCCAATCATGAGCTTGAATAAGATAAGGCGTTCTTTATCGGGTGTGCTTTCAATGAGTTTCCAGAGGCGCTCTTCGCGTTGATTGATATCACTGATGGTGAGAAGATCTTGGAGACTCTCTGCCAGTTCGTGAAGGACGCGAGATGAGCTGGTCTGATTCTTTATGGGTAAGGTAAGGAGAGCGAGGGTCTCAGCAAGATCACCTACGGTATCGTAAGAATCCTCCACGAGCCACAGTGGAAGATTCATACGGCGGGAGATTATCTTTCGCATTTCTGTAGTAGTAAAGAGGCGAGTAATTTTCCCACCCAAGAGAAAATACAGAGCCCATGTTGCCTCTTTAACTGGGGCTACTCCGAAGTATTCTTTTAAAAGAAGGCACTTTTCTGAAGTTTTCGAAGTTCGATCAAGGGCATAAAAGAGAGAAGCAAAAAGCGACATCTTACCGATCTTCTCCACTCATTTGATTCTTGAAGCGTTCAGGAAGAGAACAGGCGTCTTTCCCTGACTCCTTAAGATAGCGAAGGAGGGCACTTGCTTCTCCGTGCATTGTCGTTATGGTCTCAGCGCGAGAATTTTTAATGGCTGTAAGGAGTCCATTCCAATCTGCATGATCAGATAATACGAAGCCAAATTCAATGCCCCGACGTTGTCGTTTCTTTCCTCGAATTTGCATCCAACCTGAGGCAAATCCTTGCGAAAAGGGTGCAAACTTTCTTGTCCAAGGCGAGTTGCAAGCGGAAGGCGGAGCAATGATCAGCCCTTCTCCCCTGAGGAGTGACGCATTTTCAGCGTTTGCCTTTACTATCTCTGGAAAGGTAACCCCTGCATTTCTATATCCTGTCAAATATGGCAAGACGGCTCCATGGAGAGCAATAGGGGCATCTTCCCCGAGAAGCCCAGCGAGTATCCGTTGAGCCTTACCGAGCGCATAAGCATAAAGGAGCGAAGTTTTCTTTTTGAGACGATTATCTCGCCACCAGGTACGAATCTGATCGAAAATGACTTCATCTGGTTGCCAGTGGTAGATGGGAAGAGCAAAGGTTGCTTCAGTGATGAAGTGATTACATTCTATCTGCTCAAATGGGACGCACGTTCGGTCAGGTGTCGTTTTATAGTCTCCAGTGACGACGGTTACATATCCTCTTTGCTCAATTCGAATTTGTGCTGAGCCGAGAATATGGCCTGCAGGATGAAGCGAGATAAGAACTCCATTTCTCTCAACACGCTCTCCGTATTCGAGTGGAATGATTGGTGTGTGTGTTCCGAGTCGATGGGAGAGAAAGGGAAGAGAATCTTTGTGTGCATAGTAAAGGGAAGCTCCGTTTCGTGCATGGTCAGCATGTGCATGGGTAATAAAAGCGACGCCTCGTGGGCGGTGTGGATCTATAAAAAAGTCACCACGGGGACAGTAGAGACCATAGGGAGATAGAGTGAGGAGTGTGCTCATGAGATGCAATCCAAGTAGATATTGAATATTGTATCAGACGGAGTAAATTGGAAAAGTTTACAGGGCGCTTGAGAGTGAAAGAGTTCGCTCGTCGCCGCCTATAGTTTTTACCTCTGATTTTTCTGAGAGAGAGAAGAATTTTCGTTCACTCATAATAAGGTCTTACATGATGACAGAGCAGCAAACAGTCACAATAACAGAGTTTCAAGGTATTGATATGCGAATCGGTACAATCACCGCTGTTGAGCTCAATTCAAAGGCGAGAAAGCCTGCCTATGTACTTGAGATTGACTTTGGCTCTTTAGGTTTCAAGAAGAGTTCAGCTCAGCTTACCGAGGGGTATGAGGCTGAACAGCTTGTTGGAAAACAGGTGATCGGCGTCGTAAATTTGCCTCCGAGACGAGTAGCAGGTATCAGATCAGAGGTTCTAGTGCTCGCATCTGTCAGTCATGAAACTGGAACAATACTGCTTACTTCTGACAAGCAGGCAGAAAATGGTGCTCGAGTATCTTAGGGAAGATCTTTTGGTAACTCTGGATATAAAAATTGAGGAGAGGATAATAAATCTTTCGCGTAAAGTTACTCAGAGGCTATTTGCTTCCATATCAAGATCGAACAGCGACAAGACAGGTATCAATGAGTAGAAATGTACCAAAAGACAGCAATACCCATCAGAAAAATCAGCCACTGAAGGATCTTTCTACAGCAGAGTTTGCTCAGAAAATACGACAATTTAAAAGCCTTGTGGAGGGAGAGGAGGATCTCAATGCGCAAGGAATAGAGCTTTATGTGAATGCTCATGCTCTTCTTCTTGAGGAGCTTGAGAGAAGATGTGCTGAGCTCAGTCAAAAGTGCTCTTAGCTCCTGCGGAGTGATGACTCTCTGGATTCGACGCGAAACTACTTGAGGGATTTTTAACTCTCCTTGCAAAAAAAATTGTGTTCTAAGCCTAAATTCGTGCTGGGTAAAACCACCATTTTTATTTGAGACTAGACTGATACACGAGTAATGTCAGCTGGTTATGGCAGGTTTCTCGAATGGAAGCGCTCTCTCAGCAATAGTGCTTAAGCGCTATAATAAAAATTCCGATGTTTTCTATGGGGGAGATTAGTAGTTCAGGAGCAGTAGAGATGTATCACTTTAGAGAGCACCCATTAAGCACGGAAGCACGATGGAAGCCAAATGGAAATGTTACATACTTTTGCCGTTTGTACTGCTTTTTAGTAGTTCCCTATTTGCTGCCACAAACCCAACCAACCCTTCTGAGAGCTCTTCAGAAGGATCTTCTGATATCTCATTAACTATTCCAGATTTATATCGAGTTTCAGGTATCGACGATATGTCGATTACCTACGATGGCGGTTCCTTTGCTGATCTCTATGATGACCTTTGCATTTATACCAATAATGCAACTTCAGAATACAACGTAAGGATACAGGGCTCTTCAACCTGTACTGGGGGGGGAGATTGCACGAGCACTCCCTCTGATTCGTTTGCGGTTTCAAATGACTCACTTTCTTACTCAATTGGCTACCTTGTTTACTGGAATGATCAAGCGAGTGCAGCCGGACTGACCTATCTTGGAGCCAAGAAGGCGTCAGCTGTTACTACCTCGACTAATCAAACCGGAGCATCAACGCATACTTCCTGCACACCAGAGGGTGGTACGAATGCACGCCTACGACTCCTCTTTTTCCAGATTGATTTGGCCGCTGCCCCAAGTGGCACCTATACCGGATCGGTGACTCTTACTCTTCTTCCGCCAAGCTGATAACATTTACGTTTCTGTCGAGAAGTAGGTTGCGTTGATGAACGCCGCATGGACAACTTTTAAAGTGGGGGTGAACGCCCGATGAGGGCGAGAGGGGCGCAGCCCCTGGGCGCGAATGCCGAATGGAAAAATGGCTCCCCGGACTGGACTCGAACCAGTGACAAGCTGATTAACAGTCAGCTGCTCTACCAACTGAGCTACCGGGGAGCATGCAAATTTTTTTCGTGCGAACGATACTACTTCGACCCCTAGAGTTCACAGAGCAGCTATGCTGCCTAGAGTTCACCGAGCAGCTATGCTGCCTATTCCTCAAGTGCTTTCGCATTTGTCACCTTGGTGAACGGGTGAACCAAGAGTCGAGTCCCTCCCTTGTTCGCTTTGCTCACATTGGCACGACCAAATGAGCTACTCGCGGGGGACCCTAGTATGTTGTGCAGTCGAAGGGATAAAATCAAGACTTTTAGCGGGATTTATTCATAAATTTGAAGAGTTATGTGCCCAGATAATTGAGATTTTACCCCTCCAGTGGCACCCTAGCCAGTATGAAATCGTATCGGAACCTCATTTTCTCCTTCATGTTCTTGCTCACCCTTATCGTCTTTGTCATTACAAGGGAAGGCTTTGCTGAAGTGGGCCCACTTGGCTTTGGCTATGCTGAGCTTCATGAGCCGATGAGTACTGACCGACCTGATTTTACCGAAAGCACAAAAACTATTCAGCGGGGCCACCTACAAGGCGAGTTTGGATATCGGTATACCCGGGATAATAAGAGAGACTTCAAACAGGAGGCGATACCAGAAGGTCTTCTTCGAATTGGTGTCACGGATCTACTCGAGTTGCGTTTATCAGCTCAGGGATTGAAAGGAACAGATTCGGACTTTGCCCTCGGTGACCTGACTATCGGTACTAAGATCAAGCTATATGAAGCATGTGACTGTAACTTTGATCTGAGCACTATAATCGACGTGACTCTGGCGACCGGTGCCAAACGATACTCTCAAGAGAAGACATCTTCGCAACTCAGTTTCTTGTGGTCATATCATGAGGATACGGACTGGGCTCTTGCTGGACAAGTGAATCTGAACGCTGCAGTTGAGAGGAGAGAACACTATTTTCAACCATCTTCCTCAATCGCGCTTTCATATGAGCTCACAGATCGTCTTGGAGTATATACCGAGTACTATGGGTTTTACCCGCGGGGTAGTCATGCTCCGAGTACTGCTCCCGAACATTACGTTAATGGTGGAGTTACCTATTTACTTCATCCGAATTTGCAATTGGATCTCCTCGTGGGTGTAGGATTGAATGGTCGAGCGGATGATTCCTTTATTGGAAGCGGAATCACGTTTCGATTGTAGTAATGTGTACTGATTACGTTGTTATTTCTCATTTGTCTGCTATTTGAGTAGCAGGCACACATACGCGCGCTTTCTCTCCTTCAAGAAACATCGAGCATAAATCTGTCGAATATAAATTTGACATCATTCAAAACTAATAAGAGGAGAGCATGAGATGGGATTACATATTTCACCTGAGCGCCAACATATTGATAAAGCCTATCAAAATGACTTTAGAGATTTCGAAAACCTGCTAAGGCCTGAAATGAGCCGTCCGATTATATCGATGCCCTTTATTCAGAAAAACCTCATCACTGGAAATGGTGATGACATGAGTGCGAATAAAAGGAGTTCTGCAGATAGTCCTCTCAATAGCTGGCTCGATAAACTTCTAGATACGGCCGAGAAATTACTCCCGAGGATATTTCAAAAGCTTCCACAAGAATTAGAGTCAATAATTACTATGATAGATAGTAAACGGGGAGACGAATTAAGAGAGGCATTAGAGCAATTATACAGGGTCATCAAGAGAGAAAAGGCTCCTCTTCAGTCAAATCGATTAGAAAAAATTGCAGACAAGATTGGTGTACAAGCTAGTACTCTAAAAGAGGGTATTCGGATTGCAGGATATTGGTCGGCGCTTACTTCGGAAGAAAAGTTCCATCAAGGAGCTCTTTTGAGCACGAGTATCCTTGAAGATCTCAATATTATTGGAAGGCCAGAGAGTGAAAAATTTCGTGTGGTAACGGATGCTCTGATGTCTACCTTCCACAGCAATGCCTCAAGAACCGAGAAAGCACTGGCGATTGCCGAGGCTCTTGCTCAGCTGAGCGTAACATCTTTCACGGGAAGCCCTCAGTCCCCAACGCAAGTAATGGATGTCGGGGTTGTCGGGAGTGCAATGCTGCCTGATGGAAAACGGGGATTTTTATTGGAGAGTGGAGAGGTTATCCCTGAAAAAGTCCTTATCGAGGCTCATAATGTCAGTTCAGCATTAAAGGTTGTTTCTACCTTAGTTGGAGATGAAAAGTTAAAAGATAAGCTGCTTTCACTTGCAGAGACTGGCCTCTCTTCAGCTCAGACTAACGGATGGATTACCGATATTCAGGCATCAAAAGCGACGAGTGCTCTTACATTGGCAAACATTGTAAATAAATGGAGCGACATGGATGACACACAGCGATTTATTGCGTCGATTCAAGGGAGTGAGATTGTCCTGGATGCTTTAGGAAAACAAGCTGGTAAATCGATGCTGGGGCGAGTTGCTTCGGGAGCGAGTGCTATCGTAGGTATTTTTACCGGTGGAAAACAAGCAGTAGACGTCATCGATCTGTTAGGTGATGTTCCAAGAAGTCAGGGAGTAAAGATTGGGGCTATTGGGCTTGGCAGTGCTGGAGCTGCTATTGGAGCTGGGGTAGCGACAATCTCTTCGTTGGCGGCTGGTGCTTCACTTGGTGCCACCATTGGGTCTAGCGTGCCAATTGTAGGAACGATCGTCGGTGGTCTGATTGGAGCAGGAGTGGGCGCTCTTATAGGAGCATTTGGAAGCAAGAAGAATAAGGGACAGATAGCACGAGATAGTTGGCGTGATGCTATGGAGCAAGCTGGTTTTGCCCGTAAAATAGATGGCTCTCATCATGTGCCACTCGCTGATGGGAGTACGTATAATATCGGACGGGATGGAAAGTCTAAGTTAAGAAGCCTTGATGGTTCTGAGCGTTTGACGCATGTCTTAGATTGGAACGATCCTTTAGCCTCTCAGAATGTTCCGCTTGGTCATCTTTATGCTATTGCTACAGGGCTTAACCCAACGACACATAAAAAGAATAGTTTATTCGATGCTGCAGCTGCGCAAAGCCTGAACGCCGCTACATCCAATGCGCAATCCGACGCGGATGTCCGTGAAAACTTTAAGGCAATGTTGAAAGCTGGTGGTGTTACATTTGCTTCACTGCGCCAGCAAATTGAGCTCCTGCGAGTTACGAATCGAGTATCTGAGCACGAATATCAAGTATATCTGCAACATCTTTCAAAGCTCTCTGGAGAGCCGATGACACCTATTGATCGTGCTCAGGTGCATCAAGAAGTGGTCAGGCAAATTCGGGGCATGGCGAATGAGGATGGTCAGATAGGAGAACTTCTCGAACTTCTTACGAACAGCAAGCAGTATGAAGACTCAGTGATTGAACTTCAAAAGAGGCTCGACGAGCAAAAAGAGGCTGAATTCAAGTTAGCAGCTTAGTCATGACGGAAAGACCATCGGTAGGAAGTAGTTTTTTACCGATGGTTTCAATGTAGTGCTATCAAGTGCAAGAGAAAGAACTTCCGGCTAACATGCGAGGGCAAGATATAAACGAAAGCAATAACGAAATAGAAGAAATATTTCTATGAAAATGTTCTTTTCTATTCCTCTGGAGGGCAAAACCGTTTAGTTATAGTTTCAGAGTATCCTTTGTCGAGAGGGAAGTTTCGGCTGCTATTTCTGGAAATGCGAAGAGAAACATATTGAATTAGCATTAGTGCTCGGCTTAAAAAAACCTTTGATATAAAAAGTCTATGAAAGATTTGCAAGTTGATCATCATAGTACCGTATCACGGCTGGCGACCACCGACACTCTTTATGTCCACCGAGCTTGGAAGCCTCCTGTTATTGGTTGGCCACAAATAGTACTGCTCATTGCGGGAATATATAATATTTGTTTTGGTGCATGGGCAGTATTTTTCCCAGAGCACTACTTTATTCTTTCTGGAATCGCGCTGCCAGAATATCCGGCACTTTGGCAGTGTATTGGAATGATTGTGGGGCTCTATGGGCTTGCTTATCTGATTGCCAGTACCGATATTCTTCGATATTGGCCGATTGTATTCATTGGTTTTATGGGGAAAATTTTAGGGCCCCTAGGATACTTCTTTAATGTTACTCCACATTCCATGCCAGAGGCGGGAGCCTGGCTTCTTATTACGAATGATCTGGTCTGGTGGATTCCTTTTTTCTTAATTCTTTTGAAAGTATGGCAATCTCATAGGAATGGAAACAAAAATATTGGAAGAGAAAAAGAGCTGCTCGCTCAGTTTGAGAGTCTCAGAAGCTCTTCGTTTGAGAGGCCTACTCTTCTTTTCTTTGTTCGTCACTTAGGATGTACGTTTTGTCGGCAAGTCTTTAAGGATATTTCCGCAGAACGAGAGAGGCTTCGTGGGGCTGGCATTCAGGTAGTAATCGTACATATGGGTCCCACGGAGCGTGCCTTGAAAATGATCAAAAGTTTTAATCTTGATCAGGTCGAGCTTATTGAAGACCCGAGATGTTTTCTTTATGAGCTCTGCGGTTTTTCCAAGGCATCTCTTTGGAGGGCCTTTGGAGTTAGAGTCTTAAGGAAAGCTGTTCCTGCGCTCTGTGTTGAAAGGTGTGGAGTCGGATATCTTTCTGGTGATGGATTTCAGCTTGGTGGCGTAATTCATTTTACGAATGGTAGACCGAATATTATTCATGAGCAGAGTGACGTTAGCGATCGGTTTGATATTAAGAGCTTTCTAGGGCGAGAGGAGGGGGAGGCTCGTTCCTCAATCTCGACAGAGCTCAAAGATCCCAACGGATAGGATGCCATCCCCACTCCCCACCTGCTTAAGCCAGGGTTTACTCTGAAGGTGAAACGAGCAAATTCCTTGAGAGATTATTTTTAGAGACGAGTCTGAATCCTGTTCTTTCTTTTCGAGATAATATGTATGAATTCGTGTTAAGAGGTTCTCCATGAGAGCACCTCGAAATGGATTAATCAGACAGATAATATTTTCATCTTGAAACTCAACTTTCGTTGCATCTCCTGTTTCAAAAGAGATACCAGAAAAATTATGCGTTCTCTCACGTGCATACGTCACATATGAAGGCTCAATCTCAATGCCTCGTACTTGAGCTCCAGTCAGTGTATGAAGCATGACAGCAAGTCGGCCCTTACCAGAGCCGATATCAAGAATGCGATCATGTGAACTCATTGAAGCCTCAACAGATATATGCTTTACAACACGAAGTGGAAGTGAAAGTTCGGGAAACTGATCTCGACTTCGACGAGGGAGTCGTTCGAGTGGGATGGAGAAGTTATGAGCTGTGTCAAACTCAACATCGTCACGGTTATAGTTATAAAGACCTCCTCCCTGTAGCGAAAAGTCTTGAAACGAGTATTCAGGGCCTTCCCCTAGCATGTCCTCGAGACTATCAGGCGTATATGGAGTTGAAAAATCACTCATAACTCTATGCCGCTATACTCACTTTACTTGTTAAAATGCGTTTCCCATTGACGGGTAAGAGGCGTTAGTAAATTCCATAGGTTTTAGAATTTATCAAGCCCGATCTGTCATAGAATCAGCATGAGAAGAAAACAGTAGCAGATATAAAATACCTATGCTTATCGGCTCGCTGTTGGAACAGAGAACTAAAAGGTGGCATGAGGATTTGAAGAGAAATGCCTAGTGATCTAGGATATTTGCGCTCCAGGTCCGCTTCCATTGTTGAAAAATCAAGACATTCCAAAGTTTTGAATGCAAATCAAGCTCTTCGAGTTGGTGCCGTTTCCAGGTCTTTAGGATTAAGGATCTATTGAGGAGACCATCTGGTGGAAGTTCGGTTGGTGTTAGGAGTGATTCAGCCCAGGAACGGAGCTCTGTTCGCAGCCATTTTGCAAGCGGAATGGAAAATCCTGCCTTTGGACGTTCAAAAAGTGTCTCAGGGAGATACCTATTCAGTATTTTTTTTAAGATATATTTTTGTGAGCCATGAGCAATGCACCAGTTCATAGGCAATGTCCGAGCAAATTCAATAATCCGATGGTCTAAAAGGGGCACACGTGCCTCCAATCCATATGCCATAGAGGCTCGGTCAACTTTCGTAAGGATATCGTCAGGTAGGTAGGTATGAAAATCGATAAAACTCAAGTAGTCGTGTCGTGATGCTAATGTTTTAGAAGCGATATCAGTATGAAAGAGCGTTTGCGACGGAACATAGCGATGAACCGGAGTTTCATAAGGTGGCCAATGAAGATTCGCCTGAAGATAAACCTCTCTAAGGTTTGAAGCACAAAGAAGCTCTGCAAATCGATGTACTTTCATTCCAGGAGTTCGAATTCCTCGAAGCGCTTCGGGTAATAGCCACTGGAAAATTGAATAGACACTACTCCAGCCGCTTGAAGGAACAGCTTGAATTCCATCCTTGAGCCGAGTTCGTAGTGGATATGGTGCATTTTTCAGTATGCTCCAGACTCGTTTTGCTAAGAGATAGCGAGGATATCCAAGGAACAGCTCATCACCCCCATCTCCTGAAAGAGATACGGTTACTTGTTCTCGTGTGAGCTGAGAGAGTAAAAGTGTTGGAATCTGTGATGAATCTGCAAATGGCTCATCATAGATTGTAGAAAGGTTCGGGATAACGTTGAGTGCATCGGAGGTACTCACATAGTGCTCGGTATGCTTTGTACCTAAATGGGAAGCAATTGCACTCGCATAGGGCGCTTCGTTAAACTGACTTTCTTGAAAGCCGATTGAAAATGTCCGCACATTTCGGGGATCCAAGCTGTTCATACAGCTCACAATGGTGGATGAATCGATACCCCCTGAGAGAAAAGCCCCTACTGGAACATCCGCCAGTGAGCGGATGCGGACCGAATCTCTAATGAGCTCGTGGAGATCGACAATGGCATCCTGTAGCGAACCAGAATATGGAGGCGAAATGTCCGGTACTTGCCAGAATGACTTGGGGGAGAGATGACTACGGTCTGTATATGGAGAAAATCCTTTAGGTGCTGACTCAAGCTCGCTTTGGCTGAGCGACAGGCTCGTGCCAGGAATCATCTTCCAGATTCCCTGAAAGATTGTATATGGTGCCGAAATATAGCCATGTTCGAAAAAGAGTGATAGCCCAGTAGAAGAAAGGGGAAGGCAAAATTCTTTCAGGCCATAGAGAGCTTTAAGTTCAGAGGTCACAACAAAGCCGCTTTTAAGCCATCCGTAGTAAAGTGGTTTTATTCCTATTCTATCTCGTGCGATGTGAAGAATTCGCTCATTTTCGTTCCAAAGGCAAATTGCAAACATTCCATTACACTTAGTCAGAGTCTTTTCTAGGCCCCAGTGATCTATAGCTGCTAATAGGACTTCAGTATCTCCACTTCCGTGAAACGATAAGCCACTCCATTCTAATTCTTTCCGAATTGAGCGATAGTTATAGATCTCTCCGTTATAAACCAGCACTGTCCCAGTGCGAGGAGATACCATTGGCTGTTTTGCATGCGGAGAGAGATCGAGAATGGCCAGTCGACGATGAGCAAAGGTAAGGCCCCCTTCATTGCTCCACGTTGAAGAATCATCGGGCCCACGGTGTCGTAGTGAATCGGCAAGATGAGTTGCCATCCTATTTCTTTCATTTTGATCAAGATAAGGATTATAGAATCCAACCAAACCACACATATTTTGCTGGTATTCCTGCAACTGGCTATAAATAGAGCGATAATAGGGTATGCTGTACTAAGAGTTGGATATCGCTGTATGGTGATAGTCATAACTTGAATACTTTTTTCATTCGCTGAGGTAAAAAGAATCAGGAGAGTAATTAACGATGAGTATTGGAGAGTCTTCTTTGTATAGGATTCGGCGAGTAGCATCTCCGTATCCGTATCTACCAGAGGGATACTGGTATAAAGGAGGTGTGCCAAGAGAAACTCTGCGAAGACTCCTGCATCCTCTCTCAAACACTCTTGAGGTGAGAGATTTTGATATTTTTCGAACAAAAGAAACGGATGATGATTATGATCATTCACTTTCTTTACAGTATTTAAGTGATGATTATGAATTTGGACATGGAATAGAGGTTGTAGAGGATCTTCCTGTCTATTTCCAGTCTCGAGATCTGACAGTCAATGAAGTAGCACTGCATTGCGAGCGGCTTGGATATACATCTCAGGCGGAGCAGGATTTGCGGACTCTTTCGCTGAGACCTACACGAAGTATATGTAATGCCCAGGGAGAGCCTCCCAGTAATACGTGGTGTAAGGCGGTACGGTTAGCAGTAGAAGGAAGAGCAAATGGTGTGCCCTGGGAATTGTGTTTTGATGCAATGCCCAAACATACGGCTCTTTTTGACGTTGCACTTCAGCTAGATAGAAGTTTTTTATCTGGTCTTGATGTTGGCTTAGATTTTCTCAATACGCTCAAGGAATATGGCTTCTTACACCACCTACCCGATAGTTCTGCGGGCGTTGTCGCAATTATAGAAGAATCAGCAAAGCAGCTTCGACAAGGCATTCGATTTTTTCGAAATATTCCTCGAGAAATTCTTGGAGAGCTGACCGCACGAGTCATATGATGCTCTCGTCATGAATACGATTTCGGAGAAAATGTAAGCACAGCAGAGTGCTCTCTTCCAGGGATATTGGAGAATTCAACGGTAGAATTATGTTGAACCCCAAGCTCCGTCATAATACCAGAGGCCGCAGCAACTTCACTCTTCCAATGAGTTCCTTTCAGAAAGATAAGCCGCGAAGAAGTATTATTTTTTAGAAATGGAGTAGCGAGCGATAGTAGGGAGTGAAGAGGAGCAAGAGCCCGTGCGGTTACGCCATCGAATTGAGCATGAAGATGTGCAGACTCCTCAATGGAGGAGTGAAGAATCTGTACGTTAGAAAGTGAAAGTTTAACTTTGCACATCTCAAGAAAGTCAGTTTTTCTCTGTGCTGAGTCGATACCCGTAAACGAGATATCTGGACATACAATAGCTAAGGGTATGAGTGGAAAGCCTCCTCCTGAACCAAGATCTATAATAGAATTCATGTCATGAATCTCTTCAGCGAGTAGCAGAGAGTCGAGAATATGGGAGGAAATATGCGAGATCTCCTCACGACTCATGAGATTAACACGCTTATTTGCAGAGCTAAGAAGTCGAGAGAAAATATCCAGTTTTTCTCTATGTTGTTCATAGAGTTGTTCAACATCCATCAGATCGCCATGAGGTATTTGCCTGCATGAGATAATACGGGGCGATGATGGGGTATTCAAGCTTCTCATCATGTGCTTCTTAAGGGTTCGCTGAGCTTCCATTGAGCAGAAGAGTGGGCTTGGTTCGGTGAGCTGCAAGAGGAACAAGATGGAAGACGTTCTTCGTATTGGCTTAGATATAAGGGATGAGGACCCTCAGCCAAGAGAGAGAACGTTTACCAAGGCAGTCCAAGAATTCGTATTGTAAAATCAAGAACTTGAAGAAGGCTTTCGTCTATAATTGATAACTCAACGACTGGCATAGCGTGGTAGAGCATTAGGATTCTTGCCCCAAGAAGACCGAGGAGAATTGGGAGATAGCTGAAAAAAAACAGGGAGATAGCTCCCCAGCGGACTTGATCACGCTCTGCCGGATTTGGATGAGAATCTATCTCTTTTCGTACTCGATATTCTCGCATTTCTCTCTATTATGCGAAAAATAACCAGGAAAGATTCATAAGAGAAAGAAAAAGAGTTGGAACATTTTTTATTATTCGGCTCAGACTTGTTATTCTGTGAGCGGAGAGCTAATAGTGATTTTTTATGTTCCAGTGGTCTAAACTTAAAAAGCCGTACTACGTCTTAGCGCCTATGGAGGACGTAACCGATACTGTCTTTCGACGGCTTGTAGGCTTATGTGCCGCTCCCGATGTGTTCTTTAGTGAGTTTACAAGCACTGACGGGATGTTCTCGCCGGGATGGAGCAATGTTGTTCATCGCTTACGCTTTACAAGCGATGAGGCTCCTCTCATTGCTCAAATCTGGGGGAATAACCCCCAGAACTATTTTCGAGCGGCTTGTCAAATTCGTGAACTAGGATTTCACGGCATAGACATTAATATGGGCTGTCCCGTTGAGAAGATAGTGAAAAGTGGTTGTTGTTCAGCTTTAATTGAGAACCCAACTCTTGCTGCTGAGCTTTATAGTGCAGCAAAAGAGGGTGCTGGAGAGCTTCCCGTTAGTATCAAGACGCGGATTGGCTTTAAAATAAGGGCTACTGAGGAGTGGTGCCAGTTTCTACTTGAGCTGAGGCCTGCGGCACTTACTGTTCATGGAAGAACTGCGAAGCAACTCTCGAAAGGAAATGCGGACTGGGGTGAAATTGCAAAAGTAGTTAGCATGCGAGATGCCCTTCAGGGAGAAACTCAGATTATTGGTAATGGCGATGTAAGAAGTCTTGAAGAGGCGGATCAGAGAGTTGCTGAAACTGGTGTAGATGGAATCATGATTGGAAGAGGAATCTTTGATAATCTTTATCTTTTCGATCGCTCATTGCCGCCGCTAGCAGAAAGAACACCGGCGGAGAAGTTGGGGCTTTTATTGCAGCACGTTCACCTTTTCGAGGAAGAGTGGCAGGGAGAGAAACCTTTTCGAATTTTGAAGAAATACTTTAAAATTTATGCGTCACACTTCGATGGTGCTTCTCAGTTACGGATGCAGCTTGTCGAGACAGAATCAGCAGAGGAAGTCGAAGAGCTTGTTCATAATTTCTTGGCAAGTCACTCTTCCTGTCATGAAACACAACAAGAAGCTATTTCGCCTTAGTGCAGAATAAGCACTATACTAGCAACTTCTCATCCCTGAGTTCGCATTCAAGCTTTTGGCTCTCAATCGTTAAGTCTTTGTCACTCAAGGTCGTTCTCTTGTATAAGCCGTAAGTGCTTCGTTTTGTAGTAACGAGTTGATATGGAAGAAAAAAAGACAGATATTCCAAAACTGAAGAGAAAAAGATCTTTAACTTCACTCACTCTCAGTTGGTTGAGTGAGCGATTAAAACGGTCAGAAGCATTAAAAGAACAGATTCAGAACGGGACATATCAGGTTGACTCTGAGAAACTTGCGAAATCACTAGTAAATCGTGAGCGCTAGTAGAAATACGAATCTTTCGTATACGTGTTTTCATGACATTCCTCCTCATGAGGTTCTCTATTCCTTCCGATAGGTTATATGAAAATGTAGTCCGTCGGAGTTCAATGGAGTTGATAGCTGGAAAATATATCCCTTTAAGAGAGCTTGGAGAAGGAGGCTCGGGGAAGGTGCTGCTTGTTCGGCATGTTGATCTCGGTGTCCAGTATGCTCTTAAGATTCTAAAAAGTGATGCGATCTCTCAACCCATGGGAGTAGAGCGTTTTAAGAAAGAAGCCGCTCTTTTGCTCAGTTTCAATCATCCACGGGTTGCACAAGTCCGTGATTTCGGTAAGACGCTCGATGGCAGCTACTATATGGCGATGGATTATTGTCAGGGTGAATCAATAAGACATCGGATAGATGCGGGCCACTATTTTTCATTTGGGGATACTCTGAGGATAGCAATGCAGGTCTTGGGTGTGCTTGATGTAGCGCATAGTGCTGGAATTATTCACGGAGATATTAAACCAGAGAATCTTTTTCTCGAATCTACCGAAGAAGGCGAGTTATGCGTCAAAGTTTTAGACTTCGGCACTGCATTTTTACGTCAGCAACTAGGCGATGACCAAATTGTTTTCGGAACGCCGTGCTATATGTCTCCAGAGCAAGCAGCAGGAGAGGAAGAAATTGATCACAGAGTAGATTTCTACTCTCTGGGTATTGTGCTCTTTGAGCTTATCGCAGGGAAAGTGCCTTTTGAGGGAGACAATGTTGTTCAAACACTCATTCTTCATCTAACACAACCCCTTCCCTCTCTGGCGGAAGAGTTCGGAGTATCTGATACAATTGAAAAAGTGGTACGCAAAGCTCTGGCAAAATCCCCAGCGGAACGATTTCCCAATGCAGGTGAATTTCAGCGGCAATGTGAGGAAGCACTGACGGTTCATGAGGGAGAGGTTCTTGCTGCAGCTGGTCCGAATTGTTCGCTTCCAAAGACTCAGAGTGCCGTCAACGTACTTACCAAGCCGACTGAAGGAGTGAATCATCCAACTCGCATTCTCTGTCTCGATGATGATGAGATGATCCTGAATATCCTTCAACATGTGCTTGAGAGAGAGGGCTACGAGGTGATAACAGCTCAGCATAGCTCAGAAATTCATGAATATCTTTTTAATTCCGACATAGATCTTTTAGTGAGTGATGTACAGATGCCGGGTATTCCTGGCACTAAAGTATGCCGCCTCTTAAAAAAATCAATGAGCGATCTAAAAGTGATCCTCTTTTCGAATGTGCCAGAGATCGATCTTGAGCGGTATTCGGCTGAGAATAATGCGGATGGATGGATTAGCAAACAGCGCCTTCCGAAAGAATGGCTCGGCGAAATAAAAAGGGTGCTTTTTCAGTAGTTAGCCTTGAAAGATGATCGTAATACTCCCAAGGATGATTATCAGTCCACCGAGGAGCCTTCTCTTAATATGTTGCTCTCTAAAAAAGATTCCTCCTCCTAATATGACAAGTATTAAAGATACTTTTGTTAGTGCGACAACATAGGGAGCTTGAAAAAACTGTAGAGCCCATAGCTTCGAGCTCATAAAAAGAAACTCAAAAATGCCGCGACTAAACAGAAGAACAAGAGGGAGTCGCGGAGAAAATACAGACCGGGTGCCTGTTCGACTTATGCCGATAAGGATTATACCTGCAGCAAGAGTCATCCAGAATCCTGAGACAAAAGGATGGGCGTGAACTGTAGCTAATCGGTCGAAGCAAGCATTGAGACTAAAGAAAAAAGCAGCAGCTAATCCAAACAGAATTCCCTTTTTATGCGTAGTAAAGGTCAGTTTGTTTCCGGCGAGAATGAAGACGCCGAGAGTGATTATGGCAACACCAAGGGCTCCTTCTAGGGTTGGTAGATCTCCTGTTATGAGAGGTGAAAGGAAGAGAAGAAAGAGGGGAGTCAGTGATATAAAGGCAATTACAAGTGAAACGTCTCCGAACTGTACTGCAAACATGCGGCACCACTCTGCAGCCATATCCGATAGAGCTCTGAGGAGTACATAAAAATAAAATTCACGGTTAAGATCGAAAATGGAGATATTAAAAAAGCTAAGCACAAGAAGTGCAAATAAGTAGAACGGAAGCGCAAATAGAAAAGAATAGATTGCTGAAAGGGTTGGCGTTATCCTTGAGGTAAGTGCTTTGCTACAGAGATCTTTTGAGGCAGCAAATATTGCTGCACTCACCACGGCAAATAATCCTGACATGATTATTATGCTAAGGGCTTATGAGGTCAGAGAATAGAGATTAAATCTCTTCAATCTCTAGTTTTCCGATAAGACCTTCAGCTTTTTTGAGTATCTCTTCTTGTACCTGTCCCTCGATGGTCTTGATCAGCTGAGAACGGAATATTCTCATCAGTTGAGTGCGCTTTCGATGATACGCTTGGAAACTGAGATTACTTTCTTTGGCCCGTATTCTCTTATCAACTTCACCTATGAGTCTAAGCTCGTGCTCTGCATCTGAAGCATTATCTGAAACGAGATGGGCGTAAAATTTAGCATAGTGAGTGAGTGCAGTTCGAATTTGGAGCCGTAAATGCTCCGGAAGCTCTTGTTGAGACATAGTTATCCTAAATAGTAAGTACTACGCACTTTCGACTTATTAAGATGCAGAGGGAAAAAGAGCAGATTCAATGCTCATTTACCACTCTAACCTACTGATTTTATACGAGGAACCGTCGTGCTATTTTTAAAAAAGCAAGAATGAAGCACCCGCTCTCCTGATGAGAGTTTCGTGTCATTGAAAGATGAAACGGATAATCACGTGTACTGAGGGAAGGTCCTTAATCTCATCTGTATTAATTCGCTCTTTGCTGACTCCTCCGTAGAGCCTGTTCATTCATACTCTCATTGAGCGAATATTTAGCCAGAGCAATCTGATAATTGATTTCATGCCTTACCTCTTGAAGCTCCTGTGTAGCAGGAGAATCTACATAGGATAATAGGAATAGTGCGACGCTGAGGTAGGTACAGCCAATTAGCGAATATCCCAGGATAGACGAAATGCATGCCAAGAGGCCCTTTCGCTTTGTCTCGAGTGTTCTCATTTCGTGCCGCACTCTTTTCCCTTTCGTTGGTAAATGGCTCGTATGATATCGAAGATGCGTGCGCATATATCCCCCTCTCGCATTTGTAAGAAGCGACCCCAGATCCCTCTTTTACGATCCTGTTATGGAAGGACTATTTGGTAATGTGCTCTAAAATTGAGGACGGCGCACTTAATTATCTGAAATTGTTAGTTGAAATACTGGAGAGATTTGGTGGGCATAGTCGTACGGAAGACTACTTGCGGACACCTGTTTCTTGATAAATATCAGAGATTTTCTTATGAAGCTCTGTGATATAGAGTTTTAGGTTTGTTGGCAGCTCTTTTTTCTTTCCATAACGCTCAGAGAGGTATCCTTTCACATCTTTTTGAGTCTCTAGCATGGAAGCTATGGTTTTGCTGCACCGAAGAAGTTGAGAGCGTTTGGTTCGCTTATACTCCGAGCGTTTATCGTAGTGCACAACTCCAAGATCCATATCTACTCGTTTTTCCATATCTGCTGAGAGCCATTGTTTCCAAAAAAAGAGGAGGTTTGGACAAGTAGCCTTTTCCTCTCTTGCTGAGGCTATTAGGTCAGATTCGAAAATCGTAAAAGGAATTAAGGTGCATACTCCTTCTTTAAGAGTGCAATAGAGATGAAGGGATGCCAGCATGAGAAGCTCTTCTGATGAAAATCGAGGAGGTGCTTCTAGAGGATTGAAGGGGTCTTCCATTACCCTCTCTAACGTCGAGAGTTTTTGTAAGATTGAGTCTTTTGTTGTTTGGTACGTATCTACTGATTCTTCCTCTAGCTGAGTGGGCACTTCACCAGAAAGGAGCTCACGCGATTGGGCTATCAGTGAGTCAGTGAAGATAATGGACGCGAGAAGAAGAAAAAGAGTCGCTTGCAATGGTATTCTCCTTTTCTTGCTCTGATTGTCGGCGATAGCGTACTTCATAAAATAATCGAACCTCAGATCGTCAGATTATCGTTGTTTCGAGTGCTCGACAATGGGGTGAAGATATATGATCTCCCTTGTCATTTAGGCAATCGGGCTTCATATCCAGAATCCTCGGGACAGTAAAAAGTTTGTGAATTCAGAGTAGCAGCAGCTTTTTCTATGCGGGCCTTATCTTCTGGGCTCTCACGAATGGGGGAATTTGTGAGCTCGCTCATTATTGGAATATTTGGATGGCTCTTTATGAATTTTTCAGCATTTCGTAATGCATTATAGCTTGCTCGAGATTTAGGAGCAGTGGAGAGAAAGCAAATTGCCTGGGTGATAGCAATTTTGCCCTCTGGAAGACCAAGGAATTTATACGCCTCAAGAGCCTGATTGGCGATCATCAGTGCTTGTGGCTGAGCATTTCCGATATCTTCGCTAGCAAAGATGATCATTCGCCGAAGTACATAGAGAGGATCTTCTCCAGCTTCAATCATTCGCAATCCATAGTACAGCGCTTGAGTAGTATCTCCTGATCGCATGCTTTTTATGAAGGCAGATATGGAGTCAAAGTGATGATCTCCTGAACGATCATAGTGAATGTGTGATTGCTCGGAGAGTAATTCAGCAGATGATGGTATGTTCTCATCCTCCATAGAGAGATATCGCTCTAGGGTGCGAAGAAGAAGGCGAGCATCTCCCTGAGCTGAGTGTATAAGTGCTGCTTGCAGATTTTCAGGGATGGTTTTTTCTAGAGAGCAAAGGACACTGGAAAGAATGTGTGTGAGCGCCTCATCATCAAAACCTGCTAATCGAATGAGCCCACACCGTGAAAGGAGAGCCGGGGACAGTGCAAATGAAGGATTTTCGGTAGTCGCTCCAATAAATATGATGCGGCCCTCTTCAATGAGTGGCAGCAGGATATCTTGCTGCGTCCGATTAAATCTATGAACCTCATCAAGGAAGAGTAGGAGAGGTGGCGTGCCTTGTCTGGTCTCTTTCACGAGGTCGCGAACTTCTCGAACTCCTGCATTCACTGCGGAGAGTTCTTTAAACAAAACGTCTCTCGTTTTTCCAATGGCACGTGCTAGAGTCGTCTTTCCTGATCCTGGGGGTCCCCAGAAAATCATGCTTTGAAGCGCTATTTTTGGATTACAAATGTTTTTCCATAAGTGAGGGCTGATTCCACAAGGGGGGAGCATCTCGTCTAGCGAATGAGGACGAACCTGTTCAGCAAGAGGCAGCTTAGGGTTTGATGGAGTATCAAAAAGAGTCTGTGTCACGCTACGCTTCATAATTTGAATTCACAGAGGTCAAGCGTTCCACGAGTTTAGGGTGTCAGTCATTCTGGACTAGCGCGAAGAAGTTCCGTTTCTAATTTACGGTTCACTTCTCGCTGCCTCCAGACCTGAAAACACAGCGCTAGGCAGCTTTAGTCTGTGCTGGGGCTTCCTGAACCTTTTGCTCTACCGCTCTTATTTTATTCGCTTCCTCTTTTGAGGTGTTTTTCGCTTCATCATAGATTCTTTGCGGTGGAACACGGAGGTCCCAAACAATTCCAAACCACGATAAGCACTTCAATATGTAGTGAGTGATGTCTATCTCCCACCAGTAAAAGCCTTGCTTCTCTGAACCAGGATAACGATGGTGATTGTTGTGCCAGCCCTCTCCGAGGGTAATCAAAGATAGGAGCAGATTGTTTCTGCTATCATCAGTGGTTTGAAACCTTCGTGAGCCGAATAGGTGAGTAAAAGAGTTGATACAAAAGGTTCCATGGTATAGGAGAACGGTGCTCACAAAGAAGCCCCACATAAGCATCTGAAAGCCCGAAGTCCCCAATGCTGGGAAGAAATGGTCAAGAGCAACTCCTAGGTAGAAACAGAAGAATCCAAGTGCCGTTGGCGGGATCCAATTGTATGCATCGAGCAACTTGAGTTCCGGGAACTTCGTCAAATCTTTTACAAGCTCGTGCCGGGTATGGATGAACTGTCGGCTCAAGATCCATCCGATATGTGCATAGTAGATTCCAGATACTACTGGAGAGTGAACATCATCTGGCTGATCTGAGTGTTGATGGTGATGTCGGTGATGAGAAGACCACCAAATTGGCCCTTTCTGACCAGAGGTGGCGCCAAGAAATCCTAAAAGGAACTGAAATACCCGAGACGTCTTGAACGTTCTATGTGAAAAGTACCTGTGATAACCACCAGTAATTGCAAACATCCGAATGAAGTAAAGGAAGGCACATACTGCCAGCGCTATCCAGCTGACATCTGTAAAGAGTGCAAAGATACACACGAGATGAACTCCCCAAAAGAGATAGTGACGGACCGCATAGTTCATTCCCTTTGTGTCATCCCCAACAATATCGCCTTGAAACATGAGCTTCCTTTTTCGTTGTCTCTATAGGTGGCAATCCGGCGCCACAATATTCTCTAAACAAATAACGATTCTCGATATAACGCTATTCCACTTCGGAGTTCATCGAGAGAACGATGGCGCAATCTGAGAGCGCTCCAGAAGTCTTAGGAGTGTAACGTAATGTAGTGTATGAAACCACTACGCGGCGTAAAAGGGCGCTAACGCAGCTAAAAATTAGTATTTTCAGTCGGTTAGCTAGATGCTTCCTTTTGTTCTCTGAGCTCTGTTTAGTGCTTGGAGGATGCGTATTCTGTTTTAAGGAAAGTACAAAGGTCTTCGAAAAGCTCAGGTTTGCTCACGAGTCGAGGAACTTTATTCTGCCCCCCTAATTTGCCGCGAGATTTCATCCAAGCAGCAAAGAAGCCGTGTGGTACAAACTCAACTCTTGGAGCTTTGAGTCCAAATCCCTCGGCACGGTGTGCTTCGTAGTCTTCATTCCGTTCGCAGAGGCGCTGATCAATCAGTAAACTTGCTTTGTCGGCTTCCTGTGCTGAATGTCCTTCATCGGTAAGCTCCATGATATACAGGTGTCCCCCTAGCTCTCCTGTGTCTTGTGGGAAAACAGCACCGACGCAGTAGTCTGTAACACGTAGTCCAAGCGAGGTCAGAGCGGTATGAACGGCGTCTTCGACTTCTTCCGCAATCAAGTGTTCTCCGAATGCCGAGAGAGAGTACGAGGTTCTTCCAGTTATAAGAAGTCGGGGTATTTCTGTGTCTATGAATCGTACGGTATCACCAATGACATAGGACCAGAGACCAGCACACGTAGTAAGTGCAATCGCATAATTGATCCCTTCTTCAATGTTTCCAACCCAGTGACGCGTTGGAGTAGCGTGATCAAGTTCGTCAACTGGAATGAACTCAAAGAAGATATCTGTATCTAGCAGGAGCCGGAGTCCTTCGCCATAGCCGCGGTCTCCAATGGCAATGAATCCTTCGCTGGCTGGGTAGACTTCGCGAAGCTCGGCATGGCTTCCATCGAGGAGTTCCTGGAACTGATCGTAATAGGGAGTGAAGTTAACACCACCATGAATAACGAGTTCAAGATTCGGAAAGTATGAAGAGAGCTTCCTTGGTAGGTGCGGCTTCAGCTCAGCCAATTTATCGATAAAGATAAGCATCCATGAGGGGACACCACTGAGCGTTCTAATATCCTTGGTCAAGCTTTCCTCTGCCAGCCGTTGAATTTTTTCTTCCCAATTACTTAAAAGAGCAAGGTCTTCGTTTGGAAAATAGCGAGGACGAATCCACCATGGAAGATTCTTTACAGAAATTCCACTTAGGTCTCCACTATAAATTCCAGGCGCTTCTTCTTTAAGAACAGTGCTACCCCCAAGCATAAAGTTGAGGCCCCCGAGAAGTTTCGTCTGAGGTCGGTTTGAAACATGATGAACGAGAACATCCAGCCCTGCTTTTGCATTTGATGCGTTCATTTCTTTTGTATAAGGAATAAATTTCGTTGTGCCTGAGCTTGTTCCCGAGCTTACTGGAAAGCAAGTAATAGTCCCCGGCCACGTGCAGTCTTTTACATGAGGAAAGCAGGGCTCCCAAAATTCTTTCCAGAAGTCCTCATATGTGCGAAGTGGCACAGTTTCTTGATATGTTTCTACAGATGTAACTTTCCGAAAATTATACTGCTGTCCAAATTGAGTATCTTTCGCTTTTTGTACCAGTTTATTGAGAATCTGGCGCTGGCATTCAACCGGGTTTTGTTTGGAAAGCTGATGCCCTCGATATAAAGAGTAGGCTTTTAAAAACGGGGTAAGATTAAGCATTTATAACTCCCATGGGGAAAAGTTTAGTCCTTTACAGGAAGAGCTCCAAAAAAGGCATCAACACCATTTGTATGTTCTCCTGAATCATCAAGCTCACTTAGATGCGTGTAATCATTCATAGAGAAAGACTGCACACCTTTTTCATCACGAGTATGAGGATGAAAGCAGACTGTACTGATGGACGTATTTCGTATTTCTGTTTGTAAGAGTTCTTCTAGGGGCATGCCAAGTAGTAGATTGAGAAGAACTCGCACTACTCCACCATGTGTCATAAGAAGAATGGATTCTCCTGAATGATTAGCATGAAGAGCCTCAACGAAAGGAGTCAGTCTGTCTGTAAGGTCAATAAAGCTCTCGCCCTTATTGGGGCGAAAGTCGATGCGAGTCTTTCCAGAAGCTTGTAGTTTTCTTCGGTAGATTTCTCCCGAGTAGCCCTCGAGATCGCCAAAAGATTTCTCTCGGAGGACTTCGGTGTATCGCACAGGAAGAGGAGTGGTGCTAGCAAAAGGTGCCAGCGTCTCCCGTGTGCGTTCAAGATCGCTCGAGTAAATTGCATCGAAGGAGAAATCTTGCAAACGACGGGCAAGCTTCTCCCGTTGTAGTATGCCGAGATCGGAGAGTTGGCCATGTTGCTGACCTTGGATGATGTTACTTCGGTTCTCAATGGTCTCGCCATGGCGGACGATGTATAGCTTCATAGACTAGAACGCTATAGGATGGTGTTAAAGTTTTCAATGGGTGGTTATTACGTCTGTTGCACTTTACGGTATTATGTATGGACCGATTGCAAGAGGGGATCAGCCTACTCGTCATTTCAGCCTCGCTATTTATCCTTCATATCGTATTGCTTCGAGCGCTCGGTCGTAGCGTATGGGTTTGCTGCAAGAGATGGTTTAGCCACAATAATGCCTGTCACGCTGAAGAAGAGAGTCGCTTTCCTGGCTTTCCCCCAGAATTTGCTCTAGGTCTCACAACGTTTCTTGTTGCTTTTTTGGTGCTGAAGTCCTTCGGTGGTTCTTGGGGAATTTCTTGTTGCCTACCCTTCCTGTTCCTTATCTCTCGACGCTGGAGGAACTTTTTTGCTTTTTTGAAGCAACCGCTTCCTCGATTATCGCTAGGGCATCTCGTTTGGTTGATAGTCCACATCGTATTGGGAACAACGCTTATTGAGTTCTATGAGGAGCGAATTATAAGTGCTTGGAGAAATGCCTATGGAGATTATCCGTTTCACCTCGGGATGATTACGTCGTTTGTTCGGGCTGATAACTTTCCCCCTGAACAGATCATTTATGCTGATGGATTTTTACAATATCCTTTCTTGATCAATCTCTGGTCGGCGGTAATTTGGAAGTGGAATCTCTCTTATTCGCACTTGGCACTTATTTTTTTGTTTCAATGGCTCCTGCTCTGGGAAGTGGTGTATCAAGTACTCTCTTCGAAATCTCAGAATCTTTTACCATGGTTTATACTCCTTGCTGGGGGTGGATACGCGAGTTTAGGTCAGAACTCTGGACAAATGATTCCCCGCGGAATGAGTTGGACATCATTTCTGACCACTATATGGATTCCGCAACGTAGCGCTCTTTTCGGAGCAATGCTCATGTTGATTACGGTACAACTCTTTTTTCATTGGCGAGATTCGCCAAAGGACAGAAGAGTATATGGGGGCGTATCTGGCATTTTGCTGGGTTTCATGCCCTTAGCCCATACGCATTTCTTTCTGTTGACTGCGTTATTTATTGGGATGCAGCTCGCTATTCTCTTATATAAAAGCGATCAAAAAACAGCCTTCCTTTGCTTCCTATTCCAATTATTCTCTCCTGGGGTGCTTCTTTCTTTTCACGCGCTTCCATTTTTATACGGGAAAGAATCTCTCTTTATACTGCGGTACTCAGGGTTTCTTTCTCAGAGCATGGTGAGAGAAGAAGGTGGATTGCTGAATGTTTTTCAGAATGTATGGCCAATAAGTCTGGTTTTCCTGATAACGTTCGTCTTCTATAAGCAGAAGAAAGACACAATCTCACTAATAATCTTAGCGATCATCTTTTGGTTCGTGGGGCTATCAGTATGGGAGTGGGATCAAATAAAGCTTTATGTCGGGCTTGTAGTGCTCCTTGCTTTAATAATGAAACAGGAGGCTGTTCAACCTAGGCGCATCCTTCATTCAATGGTTTTCCTGTTCATTATTCCCACAACGTTCGAATTGTGGACGATTTTTCAAAGGGGAGAGATGTATGAAATGTTTGACAGAAAGAAAATATATCTCGCTGAGAAATGGCATAGAGCTCTTCCAGCTCGTGCTGTAGTTTTGTCTGCCCCAGATCACAATGGGGCAGTCGTGCTGACAGGCCGTAAGCTTTTTGCAGGCTATGAAGGGTGGCTCTGGTCGCACGGTATCGACTATCAGGGGCGGATGGAGGCCCAGCGAGAACTCATTCCAGCTCTCGATTGCGAGGGGGGGCAGTGGAGATGTCCTTCGCACTTTGTTTGGTCAGAGGCCGAAGAACGATATTGGGGGCAAGATTCGGCACCTCAACACGACAATCTGACACCAATATCAGATGATCTTTTTAAGATTCAGCTCAAGTCAGCAGCGACTTCGATAGTAAGGTAGGAATAGCCTCTCAGTCGTTTTTCTCTTATACTTTGGCTTTCAGGAATTAGAGGACGACGATATGGCAAAAAATAAGGGAATATCTGGATTTCCAGAGTGGTTACCAGCAGAGAAAAAGTTAGAAGATGCAGTCATTGCAAAAATCAAAAGAATTTATGAAAGCCATGGATTTACTCCTATTGAAACTCCAGCAGTAGAACTTCTTGAGACTCTCTCATCAAAGGGGGAGATTAACAAAGAAATCTACGCTGTGCAGCGTCTGGCAGCACAGAGCGACTCGGAACCAGAGCTCGGGCTCCACTTTGATCTTACCGTACCGTTTGCCCGTTATGTGGCGATGCATTTCAATGAGCTTGTTTTTCCGTTTAAGCGATATCAACTTCAGAAATCATGGCGTGGTGAGAGGCCTCAAAAGGGTAGGTTTCGGGAATTTTATCAATTTGATGTTGATATCGTTTCAAGGGATGAGTTGCCGCTTTGCTGTGATGCCGAGGTAGTAACAGTATTAGCAAAGGGTCTATTGGCGTTAAATATTGGGACTCCATGCCTTGAGCTCAATAATAGAAAACTTCTATTAGGATACTTTTCGGGTCTTGGTTTATCAGACGATATTGCAAGGCAAGCCATATCTGTCATTGATAAGCTTGATAAGATTGGAGAATCAGAAGCTGCGCAACAGATCGAAGCTCTTTCGGTATCTTCAAGTGCAAGAGACAGAATACTGGAGTTTGTTGCACCCACAGTCCCGTTGGATCAACTGGCCTCTGTTCTTTCACAAGTATCCCTCAATTCTGCTATGGCGGAGGAAGGAGCAGAGGAGCTGCTTACCGTGGCTTCTTTGATACCGAAGAGTGTTCGAGATCATATTGTTGTTCGATTTCAAATAGCTCGTGGTCTTGACTATTACACTGGAACAATTGTCGAGAGTAAGATAACAGAGTTTCCCGAGTTCGGTTCTGTCGGTAGCGGGGGAAGATATGAAGATTTAGTCAGCAAGTACTTGTCGAAGAATGTGCCCGGTGTAGGAATTTCAATTGGTCTGACTCGTTTAATGGACTTAATTATTCGAGAGAAACTTCTACCGCTTCCTCAGCTGTCTTCTGCTCGTGTTTTAGTAACAGTACTGAACGAGGAGGTAAGGAAAGAAGCGGAAGAATTTGCAGAAGCGTTACGTGTTGATGGAGTGTCGTGCGAAGTGTTTTTTCGCTCCCCAAAACTCGGAAAACAGATTGATTACGCCGATAAAAAGGGTATTCCTTTCGTAGTTTTTTTAGATGCTGAAAATTCAGTCAAGAATATTCAAACAGGAGAGCAGGTGTCGTTTACTGACCTGGCTTCATTAAAGCGTATCGTTTGTACTGAGGATCTCCAGTAGATTCTTAAGGCTGATACCTGAAAAGGGATGAGCTTTTGTGAGGGCAAGCCGCGATGGAGATAGCGAACCAAATAGTAACAGTTCATACGAAGAGGCAGGGTCTAATAGAGATTACGCCTCAGATATTAGAGATAGTGAGGAGTTCACAGGTTAAGGATGGACTCTGTACCGTCTTTATTCGACATACCTCAGCAAGCTTAATAATTCAGGAAAATGCCGATCCATCAGCAAGAACGGATCTTGAATATTTTCTGAATAAGCTTATTCCTGAGAATGATACTGGTTTCACGCACACTGCAGAAGGCTCTGATGATATGCCATCACATATTAAATCAGCAATTACTCAAACGGCCTTATCAATACCAGTAGTAAGTGGAGAGCTCGCTCTTGGTACATGGCAGGGCATCTATCTCTGGGAGCATCGTGTCAATCCACATCTTCGTAAGCTTGTCGTGAATCTTGTAGGGCGCTAGGTCTTCTTTGGGTGAGGTATTATGGCGCTTCGTGAGAAGAAGGGGCGTGATGCAAGTAAATTTTTTCGCGTGGAAAGAGCTCTTCCGCCAGTGCTTTGATTTCTGATAGCACTTCTTGCTCTTGGTCGACAGGGAGCGATACAACGCCATTTTTATCTTCATATCGTTGATGAAGCAGGCTTGAGCTCTGTCGATGTTTTTTCATTTGTTTAAAGTACCCAGAGCTGATTCGAAATGTCCCAAGGCTAATTTCACTAATACTCTCTGGGGCTATTACTGAAGCTACGCTCCTTAACAAGTCTTTGTATTCATTTCTCCAGTTTGTAACGGGAAGAATCGGGTCAAGACAGAGACGTACTGGCCATCCATGGTCGGCAACACGTTGTATCGCCTTGATGCGCGCCTCCGTCGATGGAGTTCCAGTTTCGTACTGTCTCGCTATTGAGTGTGGTGAGAGGGTCCAAGCAAGTATTATCCGAGGATTTGGCGGAACGTGAAGCAGTGTCTGTACCGCAACACTCTTGGTTCGGACCTCCAGTGTGAGTCCAGGATGAAAGTTCGCAAATTGTATCCATTCGGCTACATATCCAAAGAGATCTTCTAGAGCTAAAAGGTCTGTATCGTATGATAGACAGAGATAGAGTGATTTTTCATTTGCTATTCTCTCTTCAATCGCTCTGAGAAAGCCCTCATTATTTACAAAAGCAACGAGGTGTGCAGAAGGGAACATTCCTTGTAGATAGCAGTACTCACAATCATACAGACAGTTAAGTGCAAGCGTATTATAATAGAAATTCTTGTGCTCAAAGTCTGGAGCGAAGCCTGATCCACGATAAAGAAACTCATCTGTTCTATTTGCAAGTATGAGCTTCCTGCTCTGTTTTTGAAACTGAAAGTTTTGATTGTAACGATTGAAGACCTCTTTGTAGCTCGTGATCGGTATGATTCGTGCTTTTGGAAAGCGAGTTAGAATTCGCTTTGTTCTTGGGTGATCATGGGCAGTCTCTTCGACATAGATATGAGAGAAAAGTTTCGTATAACTCGTATGAGGAGCCTCACTCTGCAAGGACATTGAGCACCTCTTGAAGTATCTTTTTTTGTTCTACTTTTGTTTCGGGATGAGCGCTTCTGAGGAGCGAGCTGAGGGGAAGGGGAGCCTGTGTCCGAGCTCTAAATTGCTTGGCATGATTTCGCAGTGTCGTTCGTTGAAATGAGGTTAACGAGAGACGTGTCTCGCAGTCTGCCAGAAGCTGTTCATCGCTCTCGGTGAGAAGCGATACGACAATCTTCTGTGTTACTTGCTCAAGTGTCAGAATTGTTTCAATGATTTGTGATGTATGGACGCGAATGTGCTCTTCGATACGATCTCTCGTGATGGTCTCTGGTTTGAAGAAGTCCGATATAATTTTCAGAAGAAGAATATTCTCAATTGGCAAGAAAGATTTACTGGCTTCAAAAAATGCAGATCCTTCCATGTCCGCAATCGTATCTGTTGGCCAATGATCTGGTGATGCTATCGGAGTAGGCGACGAGTGAAGAATACCGTCTTGAGCCTTTATATCAACGGTTATATCAGGATAGAAGGTTTCCAGCGTAGCAAGGTTCTGGATTTTTACAGGACGGACTATCGATCCGAGAGAAAAGTCGCCGTTAGAGCCTGCTATTCCAACATTCGTAATTGTATTGATGTTTATTCCTTGATTACTGAAAAATTGCAGGGCCAGCGTTGTTCCAATGGCCGCCTGTGTAAGTCCGATACCCGTTATGATGAGCGAGAAAGAGTCGTGTCGATACAGCTCATGAGATCGTATGGAGAGTACTCGCTTGAGCTTCAGGCGCTGAATGAAGGGTAGGGCTTCTGGTCTGAGTGCGGTGACAATAAGATTCATTCGCTTTATTGTAAGGGTGGAGAGGAGAAAATCCAGTATTACCACTTCTTTTTAACAAGAAATAAGCCATTGTGGTTCCCGCTATGAAAAGCAACGTATCATGAAGAGTATTTCTGTTATTATTCCAGTGAGAAATCGACCGGATATGCTGCAACGAGCGGTACGGTCAGTGCTTGCCCAGACCTGTAAAGACTACATATTGACCGTAGTTGATGATGGTTCAGATGCAGACATGCGTGAGGCACGGCAGCTAGTTGAAGAGAGTGGCAACTACTGGATACAGCAAAATAATCGAGGAGTTTCAGCGGCAAGGAATGTTGGCATTCAACACGCGCCGTCCAAATGGTATGCATTTCTTGACTCAGATGATGAGTGGCTCCCTGAGAAACTGGCCGCACATGTTGAATTTCATGAGACCTCAAACCAATATCTGTTCTCACAATCCCTGGAAACATGGTTTAGACGAGGAGTTCGAGTTAATCAGAAAAAGATACATGCGATGCCTGAGGGTGACGCATTTATTCCATCTCTCAAGAGATGTTGTATAAGTCCGTCTTCAGTCTTTATGCATCACACCCTCTTTGAGCGCTTCGGGCTCTTCGATGAGCAGCTTCCAGTTTGTGAAGACTACGATCTCTGGCTGAGAATTACCGCTTTCAACCAGATAGGGTTGGTAAGACGTGCTCTTGTCCTCAAATATGGGGGACATTCAGACCAGCTTTCTCGGAGTCGCAAAGCGCTTGACCGATATCGGGTTTTAGCTCTGTTGAAGCTGCTATCGGGACCCGATTTTCAGTTCAAATTAAGACAAGAGGCAATCAGAGAAGTAAGTGAAAAGCTCGAGATTCTTCGTTTAGGAGCGGGCAAACACACGCCACGTGATGTCGCTCTCTATGAGGAAGTTCTTGAAAAGATTAGAGGAGAGGACTTTCAGGAGGCTCAGCGGTGTATGCAGAGTCTAACCAACCTCTCGTGACGTTCCTAAGATCAAGCGCATAGACACAAAAAAAGAAAAAGAATAATAACAGCCGTCGTTGACCTTTTTCCCTTCGGGCGCGAGACTAAATTGTATGGAAAACATATTTCACAGCACTACCATTCTTGCGATTCGTCGCGGCGGAAACCTCGTCATGATTGGAGATGGTCAAGTCACTCTTCAGAATACGGTCTTCAAACAGGGGGCCAGAAAAGTCAGAACTCTTCATCATGGAGCTATGTTAGCGGGCTTTGCTGGCTCTGCAGCTGATTCCTTTACACTCTTTGAGCGATTCGAAGTGAAGTTATCCGAGTTCGGTGGTCAACTCAGTAGAGCTGCCGTAGAACTCGCAAAAGATTGGAGAATGGACCGAGCATTAAGGAAACTTGAGGCGATGATGATTGTAGGAGATGCGGAGCACCTCTATCTCTTATCTGGTATGGGGGATGTTATTGAGCCAGACGATGGGATCTTAGCAATTGGTTCAGGAGGAAATTTTGCTCTTGCTGCTGCTCGGGCTGCACTGCGACTCCCCAATGAGAATCTTTCCACACGAGAAATAGCAGAGCTTGCAATGAATGTTGCAGCAGAAATTTGTCCATTTACAAATACGCACTTTTGTATCGAAGAAGTAGTCGCGAGTGGGGTGAAATCTAATGGCTGAAGCAGTGGATTCGGAAGGAAGCGAACCGAAACCTGAAGGGACTTTCGGAAGTATCGTTAAAGAAGACGAAGCACAGTTGGAATCAAGAGCGGTGGTGCAACTGACTCCGAAGGAGATCGTTGCCAAACTCGATAGGTATATCGTTGCGCAAGAAGGTGCAAAAAAGTCGGTAGCGCTTGCATTGAGAAATCGATGGAGACGACTGCAGGTCCCCGATGATTTTAGAGATGAGATAACTCCGAAAAATATCTTAATGATTGGTCCAACAGGAGTGGGAAAAACTGAGATTTCAAGAAGATTGGCAAAGCTCGCTCGAGCCCCTTTTGTGAAGGTGGAAGCATCAAAGTTTACAGAGGTAGGATACGTTGGAAGAGATGTAGAGTCTATTATTCGAGACTTGGTCGAGGCTTCAGTCACTCTTGTTCGAGAGGAAGAGCAGGAGCGCATGAGAATAAGAGCGCTTCGAGCTACTCAAGAGGACATTCTCGATCTTCTTCTTCCAGGTTCACGAACCGATAAGACTGAGAACGAAGACGGTGTACATAAAGAGGATGCGAGTACACGCGAGCGACTCAGGCGGCTCCTTGAGGACGGAAAGTTCGAAGAACGCGAAGTTGAGATAGAGATTACGAAAACAGCTGGTACGCAAATGCAAGTACTCGGTCCTCAGGGCTTTGCTGAGATTGAGGGGCAAATTAAAGATCTTTTTAGTAACATGATTCCACCGCAGCGAGAGAAGCGACGGGTCAAGGTTCGTGAAGCGAGAGAAATTTTATTACAGCAACAACTTGATTCCCTGATCGATCACGAGAGAGTGGCAGAGCTGGGGCTACAGAGAGCAGAGGAAGGCGGTATCGTATTTCTCGATGAAATAGACAAAGTATGTGGTAAAGAGGGGGGCGGAAAAGGTCCTGATGTCTCTCGAGAAGGGGTTCAAAGAGACTTGCTTCCGCTCGTTGAGGGCTCAATAGTCTCAACGAAGTATGGCTCGCTCAAGACTGACCATGTGCTCTTCATTGCGTCGGGTGCCTTTCATATCGCTAAGCCAAGTGATTTGATGCCGGAATTTCAGGGTCGTTTCCCAATTCGAGTTGAACTGGAAAGTCTTTCAGCTGAGCATTTTTATCGGATTCTCTGTGAGCCTCAGAATGCACTCACTCGCCAGTATCAGGCGCTGCTGAATACCGAGGGAGTGCGAGTTGAATTTTCAGATGATGCGCTGAGAGAGATTGCTCGACTGACTGAGGAGGTAAATCGAACCTCCGAGAATATAGGAGCACGTCGCCTTCATACAATTCTTGAGAAGGTGCTTGAAGATATCTCTTTTCATGCAGATGAGCATTCTAGTGAAACCATTCATATTACTGTTGAGATGGTGCGCGAGCGATTAGAGAGCATCGTGGGGAATGTAGATCTCTCAAAATATATCTTGTGATGAGTGAAGATAGCTAAAAGAAAGAAGAGGAGTCATGAATCTATTTCAAGGGAGATATCTACTGGCTTGTACCATGGGTATTATTGCAATACTGCTTCTCTTTTTTTCAGCACAAGAAATTTCTATCTCAGTTGGTCCGCGCCAAGTAGCAGCAAGCGATGGTTTAACAGCTGAAGAGCAAAGTACTATATCGTTGTTTGAAGATGCTTCTCCGAGTGTCGTATACATCACTACTATTGATATCGCACTGAAAAGAGACCTCTTCTCCTTGACTCCGTTAGAAATTCCCCGAGGTACAGGCTCTGGTTTTATATGGGATGAGAGAGGATACATCGTAACGAATTATCATGTAGTTCAGGGCGGACGGAAGCTAAAGGTGCATCTTGCAGATCAGACTGATTGGGATGCTCGCTTCGTTGGTGCAGAACCAGACAAAGATATTGCGGTACTCAAGATTGAAGCGCCGAGCGGATACCTTCGACCAATTAAAGTTGGGTCATCCCGAGGACTACGGGTTGGACAGAATGTTTATGCGATAGGAAACCCTTTCGGACTTGATCAGACGCTGACAACTGGCGTGATTAGCGGTATCGGAAGAGAAATTGCTTCAGCTACGGGTAGACCAATACAGGGCGTAATACAGACCGATGCAGCAATCAATCCTGGGAACTCTGGTGGTCCTTTACTTGACAGCTCTAGCCGCCTCATTGGAGTGAATACAGCGATTTATAGTACCTCAGGAGAAAGCGCCGGAATTGGATTTGCGGTTCCTGTTGATACCGTGAATCGGATTGTACCGCAGTTGATTCAGTTCGGGAAAGTAAAGAGAGCCGGACTTGGAATAGAAATTGTCGATGATTGGATCGCACGTCGATTACGAGTTCGAGCTGGAGTCTTAATTGCCAATATCCCAAGGGGCTCGCCGGCGGAAAAAAGTGGGTTACAGGGGACACGAGTAGATGGACGGGGAAGAGTCAATCGACTTGGAGATATTATTCTAGCAGTTGATGGAGTCAAAATTAATGATAGTGATGACCTCTATCGGGCACTTGATGCTCAGACGATTGGAAAACAAGTGGAAGTAGAAGTTCTTCGAGAGAAAAAACGGAGGAAGCTCCTACTGACCTTGAGCGATATTTCCTCTTAGTCTCTCCTGACTATCACTTCGTCGA